>JAGLTZ010000321.1 GCA_023135015.1 Candidatus Latescibacterota bacterium | reverse complement strand
TGGAAGGGCTGCAGGATGTCTACAGGGTCACCGGTTGGTTCCGTAACGAGGGCCGCCTGCCTACTGCATTGGAGCGAGCCAAAGAGATCCACCTAGTCCGCGAAGATTACGCGGAGATCCGCCTGCCAGAGGGAATGACACTGGTTGATGAGAAAGGCAACCGCCGCGTACCCTCTTTCGTGGGCGGCCGGGGGCGCGGGCGCGGATTCAGGCCCCAGGCCCAGACCGACGGCACCGTGAACCGAGTAAATATGGGCTGGCTCGAAGGCTCGATGATGAAGGACTATGTCCCGATGCGAAAGGTGACCTGGTATGCAAAGGTGGAGGGAGCCGGCAAGCGCACCATCACTGTAGGCATCGGATCGACCCGCGGAGGCGTGCACAGTGTGAAGATAGAGCTTCCGCGGTAGTCCGACCCCTATGAATGCCGGTCCAACAATAAGGACGACTCTGGGAAGTACCGGAATCCCGGTAAGCAGTTTGATCCCTGCAGCATGGTCATTCGCAGGCCGTAAGGGGCCTTTCGGCGGCCGTATCCCGCCCGATGAGATCGAGCGCGCATTCCACGAACTGGGGCTTAATACATTCTTCGTTACACCGAAGATGAGAGATACAGCCGAAGGCGTGCGGCGCCTGGTGCGGGCAGGTCACCGGGAGGATATAGTCATCGTATCGGCGTCCGGAATACCCCTTGCAGGTCGCGTCCGGGCCTACTGGAGCAGATGCACCAGGGAACTCGAACTCGACATGATCGACATTTTCCTGATGGGCTGGGTCCAGTATCCCTTCTACCTGCGTCCCTCGGTCTGGGGCGCAATGCAGGAGTTGAAGGACTCGGGCAAGGTGCGGGCTCTGGGATTCTCCATCCACAACCGCAGGCTTGCAGCACGGCTTTCAAACGAGCTCGAGCCACCCCCGGACGTTCTGATGCTGCGCTACAACGCCGCTCACCGGGGTGCGGAGTCGGAGATCTTCAAAAGGCTGCCGGAACCAAAGCCCGGGGTCATCGCCTACACTGCTACTCGTTGGGGAGATCTGCTGAAGCCCAGACCTAATCTTGGGTTCGAGCGTGGGATGAGCGCACCCGAATGTTACCGCTTCGTTCTGCAGCATGACGCCGTGGATGCGGCGCTATGCGGGGCGCGCACACGTTCGGAGCTGGAGGAAGACGTCGAAGGGGTGCTGGAGGGTCCGCTGCAGGAGGAGAGGTACGAGGAGGTTCTGCGTTTTGGAGACGCGGTCCATCGCAAGCCGACACGGCGCGGCTCCCGGTACGCATTCCGGTAATGAATTCCATCCCTTAGAGAATTCCATCTCTGACTCCGTAAGTCGAAATGGATGAAATGATGAAAAGTATATCCCCTGAAGGTTCGGCACGCACTTCACCCTTCTGGGATAGAGCCGCACACGTGGTATCGGTAGTCATGGGGTTGATATTTGCAGCCGGCGTGGTCTCGAAGCTGACGGACTGGGAAAGCACCAGAAATGCGATGACTCTTTACAGCACTCTCAGATCGGTGCCACCTGCCCTGCCCGCAGCAGTCAGCCTTTTTTTTGAAGCGGTCATCGCCATTACACTTCTGGGCACTCCCACCTGGCGCAGGTGGGGCCTGCCCGCATGCGGCGCATTCTGGGCGTTTACCGGTGTCATCCTGGCTATTGAAACCATAGCTGGCAGCTCAGGCGACTGCGGCTGCCTTCCATTCCTTCCCCGCAATATCAGCTGGTTCAGCGCGGTACAGAACTTCTCTACAGCCTTCTTTCTTCTCGCCCTGTGGCGCCTGATTCACCTGGGAGAGGGAGAGGTTACGGCAGATCGTACGGATAGCTGACAGAGCCAACCCACCCGTCTTCTGTTAGTTCGACCACCCCCGGGATCTCGAAGATCCCCAGTTTAGCCGCCTCCCGGGCAGAGATCCTCACTATCGGCGCTCCCAGTTCCTGTGCGCGCTGCAACGCCGGCATGAAATCCGCCCTGGGCATCAGATCAGACTCTATGACAAGAAGCAGCACCCCTTCTATCCCCCGAACCGAACCGCCCTGTCCGGCTTCAGTGGCAATCACCATGTCGATCAGGTGATCTGTGCATTCGTCGCACGATGGAGAGATAATCAGGATCTCCCTGTAGCCTGCCGCTTCGATATCAAGGCTGCTTTCCGTTCCCTCGGCGGTACTCACCACAACAGCCGGCAGAGGATGGCCCGGCCTGAGGGTCGCGGCGGCGGGAGCATTCAGGTGGGTAATGAAGCCGAAGCAGATTGTTGCTACAAAGCCTGCTGCAGTCAGCCACTGCCACGTTCTTCTTTTTCCCTCTAATGCTGTATCACTCATCGGACCTCCCATGCCGGATCGTGCCCGACCCTGATCATCAAAACCGAATTTACTTCTAAGCATATCAGGAACTTCGGTGACTGCAAAACCGTACAAGAATAGAGTCAACCGGTGCTGGCGCTCGATCCCGATAATGAAGTAAGCTATTAATCTATACTTTAGAAGACGGGTTCTATTCTCTTATCTATAAAGACCTGGGAAAGAATCGAATGACCGCAGGCGCAAAACCTCTCAGACACACCAGACCAATTGTGCGGGTACTCCTTCTGCTGATCCCAATCATGGTGGTGATCGCAGTGGCGGGATGGGTATCGCATCCAACGGCTGTAACAGCCGGCACCGACGCCGAAAATCTGCAGAGGAGGAACCGTTTCCGGATCCTTTTCACCTCAAATACCCTGGGATACATCGATCCGTGCGACTGCTCGGCCGGCCTGCTGGGCGGCCTGGACAAGAAAACCGCCGCCATAAGAAGAAACCGGGATATCGGCAGGCCGACCTTCCTGCTGGATCTGGGCAATCTGTTCGAAGTACCGCGGATCGGCCCAACCACCGAACTCGGACACCGCCAGGCCGCCTTCCTCTCCGAAGAGATGATCAGGATGGGCTATCAGCTGGTCGCGCTGGGTGCGAAGGACCTCTCTATGGAACCCGACTTCCTGGCCGAGCATCTGCCGGTGCTCGAAAACCAGCCCTTGCTCACTAACAGGGCGGAGGGCGCCGATATCAGTGTAGAGACCATATCTGTGTTCCGGCTCGAGATCGCGGGGCTGAAACTCGACTTCTTCAACCTGGTCGACCCGAACCTGGTTTCACGTAAAGAGATTCTCACCCCCTGGGAGTCTACTCTCCGCTCCGCTCTGGCCGCCTCGACAGTGGGTGAGGACCCGGCGGACTTGCAGGTGGTCATCATCCACACGTTGTTCCGCACCGCCGAGGCGATACCGGGGAAGTTCCCTGAGATAGATGTGCTGCTGGATGGTGAGATGCTGCTGCACCGCCAGGCTTTCCGGAGAGAAAATACCATCTGTATGAGCGCAGCGAGCAAGGGCCAGCGGCTAGCGGTACTGGATATTACGGGTGTGCCGAAAGCAAATCAGCGGGAGGGAAACTGGGTGGTGGCCGGTTTCCAGGGCAGGCATATATCACTTCCACCGGGCGCTGCCTCCGATACCGACACCTGGCAACGGATGAGAGCCTTCAAGGCTGAGTTGGTCGAGGAGGGTCTTATTCCTCCCGGTTGAACACCGGTATTGCCTAAGTGCACCGCTCCGTAATTACGGTGATGTATCGAGAGCGCCGAGGCGTCCGGCCAGCAAGGCATGAGGAGGAGGGATAGCGGTGTCTATCGCTACGACGAGCAACGCGGCTGGCCGGA
>JAGLTZ010000320.1 GCA_023135015.1 Candidatus Latescibacterota bacterium | reverse complement strand
CGCAGCATTTCCTGCACATCATCCATAATCCCGAGGAATGCAGGATCAAGGTGCCCGATTGTCGGAAGCGCGAGAGCCTCCAGGACGGCCGGGTCTACATTGCTCGGACCGGGGCCCATCAGGAGACGTTCAGGTATGCGGAGCAATATGCACCTCCCTTCATCGACCGGGTTGCCCTGTCAATTCCGGTCAGGTAACCGGTCGCGACCAAGCGGAGAAAAGATCTTTAAAGTGGAATATTGCCGTGCTTTTTCGGCGGGTTCCTGTCCACCTTGGTCTCCAGCATCATCAGCGCCTCGATCAGGCGACGCCGCGTTGAGCGCGGCTCTATAATATCGTCTATATAACCTCTCTGTGCTGCAATGAATGGATTCGCGAATATTTCCCTGTATTCCTCGGCATGCCTTTCTGCAACCGCTCCAGGATCTTCTCCCTTGGCGATCTCTTTCCTGAAGATGATCTCAACCGCTCCTTTAGGACCCATGACCGCTATCTCCGCCGTAGGCCATGCCAGGTTCACATCACCCCTGATGTGCTTGGAGTTCATGACATCGTACGCCCCTCCATACGCCTTGCGCGTGATGACGGTCAGTTTGGGAACTGTCGCCTCGCAGTAGGCATAGAGAAGCTTGGCACCGTGTTTGATTATCCCGCCGTGCTCCTGCTCGAGACCGGGAAGGAATCCGGGCACATCCACGAAAGTGATTAACGGAATATTGAACGCGTCGCAGAAGCGGATGAACCGGGCTCCCTTCAGCGACGAACTGATGTCCAGCACACCAGCAAGATGGGCCGGCTGGTTTGCCACTATACCTAACGGCCGCCCGTCCATCCTGGCAAAACCGACGATGATATTGCGGGCGTAATTCTTATGGACCTCGAAGAAGTCCCCGTGGTCCACGATTCGGCGGATTACATCGAGCATGTCGTACGGCTTGTTCGGATTTTCCGGCACCAGCGAATCCAGGTCCTCCTCTTCACGATCTATCGGGTCGTCGCTGTCGATCCTCGGCGGATCCTCCCTGTTGTTCCCAGGTATGAATGAAAGCAGTTTTCGGACGGTCTCGAGTGCCTCCACCTCGTTATCAACGGCGAAGTGAGCAACCCCCGAGGTTGTAGCGTGGGCATCCGCCCCTCCAAGTTCTTCAAATGTAACGTCTTCGTGGGTCACCGTCTTAACCACGCTGGGCCCGGTCACGAACATGTAAGAAGTGTTCCTGGCCATGATTATGAAGTCTGTGATTGCGGGGCTGTACACCGCCCCACCCGCGCACGGACCCAGTACAGCGCTGATCTGAGGGATCACCCCGCTTGCCAGAGTGTTGCGAAGGAATATTTCGGCGTACCCCCCGAGGCTTACCACCCCTTCCTGAATCCGTGCACCACCGGAATCGTTCAGCCCGATCACTGGCGCACCAACACGCATGGCCGTATCCATAAGCTTGCAGATTTTTTCGGCGTGTGACTCTGACAACGAACCGCCGAATACCGTGAAATCCTGGCTGAAAACGAATACCAGCCTTCCATTCACCTTGCCGTAGCCGGTGACGACTCCATCCCCCAGAATCTTCTGGTTCTCCATCCCGAACCCGGTGGCCCGGTGGGTGACGAACATATCCTGTTCCACGAAGGTGTTTTCATCCAGAAGCAGGTCGAGCCGTTCCCTTGCGGTGAGCTTACCCTTCCCGTGCTGCTGCTCGATCCTCTCATCTCCACCCCCAAGCATCGCCTTATCGCGCATTTCCTTCAACCGCTCTATCCGATCGTGATCACTCATCTTTACACAGCTTTTCGTAAAGTGCCCTAGCCTTCTCTTCCAGCTCCTCGATGGAGCCGTCGTTTTCCAGAATGTAGTCGGCCCTCTTTATTATCTCCTCCTGCGGCAGCTGGGCGGCCATCCGAGCTGCGGCCTGATCGGGTGAGAGCTCTTCCATATCTACAAGACGGCGGAGTCTTTCCGCACGGGATGCCGCGACAGCGATGACGACCTCAAAGGTGTCCGCATAGCCTGTTTCCACCGCCAGCGCCGTTTCCACCACGAAGCAGCCGTGTATATCCTTGATCTGTTCGTAGCGGTGTTCAAGTTCGGCGATAACGCGGGGATGAATGAGGGAGTTAACCTTCTGCAGAGCTTCGGGATGGTTGAAGATGTATGCCGCCAGCTCCAGGCGCTTTAGCTCCCCTGCCGGAGTGTAGAATGATCGCCCCAGAGCCTCGGTGAGCGCTTTACGAATCTG
Source organism: Candidatus Latescibacterota bacterium (assembly GCA_023135015.1). Lineage (GTDB taxonomy): Bacteria > Blakebacterota > Blakebacteria > Blakebacterales > Blakebacteraceae > JAGLTZ01. The sequence continues at coordinate 3,981 of JAGLTZ010000320.1, read as the reverse complement.
AGGGGTAGCCGCAAGAGATTTCGCCAGCTCGTCTGCATTCTCCACATGGGAGCCCATTTCGGCAAATACCCTGCCCACGGTGGTCTTTCCGCTGGCGATACCGCCCGTAAGACATACCAGTCTCATGAGCCGTCATCCATTATTCCCTGTGCGGTCTCCCTCCGGAACCGTGCCTTCATCTTCATCAGAGCCGGCTGTTTCCGAATTCTTGTCTGTGAGTTCCTGTGACTTGGGCGGGAGCGGTTCCTTCTTCGAGTCGTCAGTGGAAGCTCGTTCGATTTCCCTGGTGATTTCGAACTGGACGTCTCTGGCGGCTTTCCTGAATTCCGCCATTCCCTTTCCCAACCCCCGGGCAATCTCGGGAAGCTTCTTCGAGCCGAAAAAGACCAGGGCTAGAAGCAACAGAATAAATATCTCCTGTGTACCTATGCCGCCCATCTCGACGCCTCCTTGCCAGTGCCTTGGACTCTAACCGGGCTCTCCCGGCTATCGGAACCAGCGGAAGTAGTATGCTGCAAACAGGATGCCGAGTACACCAACTACATTTATCGTTAGCCTGAATCCGACCGTGATGCTTATCACGGCGAGGTCGACCGTTGCCGGGCCGAAACCGATGCTCGCTGCGGCAAGGAAGAATTGTCGAACCACACCCTCTGGCAGTATCAGCCCCAGAAGCTCCCCCAGCAGCGAACCTACAACCGCCCCGCATACCAACCAGAGGAAAAGGACACCGATGCGACGATTTCGCGTCATAATCAGCCCCCATTGCCACCTTGCCGGATCCCTGCACCGGCAAGTGTCATGTGAAGAAGCGCCCGGATCGGCCCATGCCCCAGATAGAGGAGGGCTATGGGGAAACCTACAAGCGCTGGTTTTATTACTATAAGCGCGATTGCTGCCGCGGCTATCCACCACTTCACGCCATTACGCCTCTCGTGCCGGCCCAATCCCGGGAACTTCTCATATTCAATCCGGCTAACCATCAACAGTGAACAGGCGCAAAGCATTATATAAGCGGCCGGGGGATGAACTACACTACCCCAGAGTGTCTCTTCGAAGAGCCAGAAGGCCGCAATTGCCAGCCCTGCTCCCGTTATCGGCAATCCTTCGAACCGCCCGCTCGGCGCCTTCGATCCAGACCAGATGAATCTGGCCAATCTCCAGGTACCGGCCATCACATAAAGAGCACCCCAAAAGACCGACGGCAGCTGAAGTCCCGCTGGAATGGCAACGCCGATGAGCACTACCGGTGCGAGTCCGAAAGAGACCAGATCTGCAAGTGAATCGAATTCACGGCCCCAGGGTGTAGGTTCTCTCCCACCCCATCTGGCAACAGGGCCGTCGATGGCGTCGAGGACTCCCGCCATTACGATAAGCCATACCGCCGTGACCAGATGCGGCTGGCCCAACCCGATAGCCTGGGGAAGTGTCATCATCATGATGGCCGCAAATCCGAGGAGCAGGTTTCCGGCTGTCAGCAGGATTGGCCACATATTCAACTGACCTCAGGCGGAATCGACTCACGATCCGGTTCGGCAACAGGCGTTACTCCGGCTCGTACCAGTGATCCCTTCTTTGCAATGAGCCGATACCCTCTCGGGAATACCACTTCAACCCTGCTTCCGAATCGGATCAGCCCAATACGTTCCCCGCGTTCACACTTCACGTGATCATTAAGATAGGGGACTATACGGCGGGCCAGCAACCCTGTGACCTGGCTGACGGCCATATCACCCCACGGCGTCATGCACTCCATCACCAGACGTGCGTTTGCCGACGCACCCTCAGATCCGGCCCGACGATGGCTCCCGGCCTTAAGCACGATCTCTTTAACCTCACAGGAGAGAGGCATACGGACCACATGTACATCGCTCAGCCGTAGATAAACAGCAAGCAGGGGTCCGTTACCATTGTTCTTGGCCTCCACTACCTTTCCGTCGGCGGGCGATACAGCAACCTCGGCTCTCAGCCCCGGAGGTGGCTCCCGTTCCGGGTCACGGAAGAAACAGAGGAATGAGAACAGGCAGATAGATGTGCCGAGTACCAGCCACACAGGCAATGGTAATATACCTGTCCACCATATCAGGAAGACGGCGGCAAAAAGTCCCAGCGCACCGGATAAGAAGATCCCTCCACCACGTGCTATACGCACAGCATGCTCTCCGGGTGCTAATGCAACCCGACGCGCCCCAAAATGGTATCCACATGCGACAGATGTCTGCGGGCCTCGAAACATGCTTCGATTTCGTCGGCTGAAAGCCTCTCTGTAACCCGGCTGTCCATGTCGATGAGCTCCCTGAACGTCTTCTCCTTCTTATCCCGCGCCTCCATCGCATTTTCCTGAACGACGTCATATGCCTCTTCCCTGGTCATACCCTTATTCACCAGGGCCAGCAGCACCTCCTGACTGAAGATCAGCCCCCCCGTCGCCTCAAGATTCGTGCGCATCTGTTCTGGGTACACAACCATGCCGTCTACAACATCCGTCATCTTGGCCAGCATGTAGTCGAGGGCTATGCAGCTGTCAGGCAATATGACCCGCTCGGGTGCACTGTTGGTAAGGTCACGCTCGTGCCAGAGAGCCACATTTTCGAAACCTACCAACGCCCATCCCAACAGCAGCCTGGCCATACCCGTAACGCGCTCACAGACTATCGGATTTCGTTTGTGGGGCATGGCCGAAGAGCCTTTCTGGCCTTTTTTGAATCCCTCCTCAACCTCCAGGATCTCTGTCCGCTGCAGGTTCCGGATCTCTGTAGCCAGTTTGCCAACTGTAGTTCCTATGCCCGCCAGCACGGAGAGGAAATAGGCGTGACGGTCTCGCTGAAGGATCTGGGTGCTGGCCGGCGCCGGGTCCAGACCCAGATTTTTACACACATACGCTTCGACTTCCGGCTCAAGGTGTGCGAACGTGCCGACCGCACCCGATATCTTCCCGGCTGCGACATCTCCTATCGCGTCTGTCAGGCGCTGGCGATGGCGTCGCAGTTCATCGTAATAGACGGACAGCTTCAAACCGAAGGTGGTCGGCTCCGCGTGCACACCGTGCGTGCGTCCCACGCAGATCGTATCCTTGTGCTCCACGGCCCGTTTGCCGACCGCCTCTCTCAAAGAGTCCAATCCTTCCAGCAGTAGTTCCCCAGCTTCCTTCAGGCGCAGGCCCAGCGCCGTATCCGACATATCATATGAGGTCATGCCAAGGTGAATGTACCGGCTCTCGGGTCCGACATGCTCTGCGACACTGGTCAGGAAGGCGATCACATCATGGCGGACTTCCGCTTCGATCTCCTCGATCCGCTTGATATCAAAACCCGCCTTGGCTTTTATGACCTCCACTGCCTCGGCCGGAATCCGTCCCAGGTCCCGCTGGGCCTCGCAGGCCAGAAGCTCCACCTGCAGCCATGTCTCGTATCTATGCTCATCACTCCAGATCCGGCCCATTGCCGGTCGGGTGTAGCGCTCAATCATCTATCAGTTTCCTTTGCGTTACTTGCCGGGCGGCTCTTCACCTATCGTCAGGACCGTGGTTCGTTTGCGTGTAGCCCTGTATGGGTAGTATTCGAGGGTAATAGTATCACCGATCTCGGACTTTAAGAGTATTGTCTCAAGTTCCTGGTTGCGTCTCATTTCGCTTCCGTCAACGGCCACGATAAGCGCACCCCCCTTCAGACCGGCCTCTGATGCAGGACTTCCCGGTTCCACGTCAGTGATTACGATACCTCTTTCATTTCTCACACCATAGGACCTTACATACCACCAGCTGTTGTCATCTGTCTGCAATCCAGTCCATGCCCTGCGGATATGGCCGTAGTTTTTGACCTGGTCAAGGGCCTCTTTGGCCTGGTTGATAGGAATGGCGAATCCTATGCCCACCGAGCCACCGCTCTGTGAGAGTATGAAGGAGTTGATACCCACGACCTCTCCGAGCGTGTTCACGAGCGGTCCGCCCGAGTTGCCCGGATTAATGGCCGCGTCGGTCTG
>JAGLTZ010000032.1 GCA_023135015.1 Candidatus Latescibacterota bacterium | reverse complement strand
GACCTTCGGATGCCAGTCCAAGTGTTAGTGTCATCGCTTTACCTCCCGCTGTTTTACTGCGCACGGCCTTCTACCAGGCCCACGCATCATCTTTATTTTATTTTCTAAAAAAACTCGTCCATCCACCTGCGCATGCGGGCCAGGATCGAATCGAAAAGCCCGCCGCCGGTGGATAGAAAACGCCTTCCTCTTCCCAATCCTTCCTGTACCGCATATCTGAGAAGACCAACAGCCGTCGCATAGATCGGCGTGGCAACCTCCTCTGAAAGACCTGCTATGCCCCCGGGTATTCCGATCTTCACAGGCAGATCGAAAACCTGTTCTGCCAGCTCACAGGCACCTTCAAGCATCGCCCCTCCACCAGTCAGAACAAGGCCTGTAGTCAACAGATCGACATATTCAGATCGCTGGATCTCCCTCAGTGCCAGTGCAAAGATCTCTTCCATTCTCGGTTCGATAATGGCAGCAAGAACATCCCTGGAAACCTCCCGATGTGGGCGGCCACCCACCCCTGGTACTTCTATGATCTCGTCCTTTTCAACCATCGACTGAAGAGCTATCCCGTGCTCTATCTTGATCCGTTCCGCCTCATCTCTGGGCGTGCGCAGACCGATCGCCACATCGTTGGTGACGTTCTCACCGCCCAGACCTATGACGGCTGTATGCCTGATCGATCCATCGTAGAAGACGGCCAGATCTGCCGTTCCACCTCCGAGGTCGAGCACCGCAACACCCAGTTCCTTCTCATCCTCTGAAAGCACTGCATAAGAAGTGGCAAGAGGCTGAAGCACACGATCGTGAACCTCTACGCCGGCTCTCTGAACGCTCTTGTAGATGTTCTGTGCACTGGTCACAGCCCCGGTTATGATATGTATCTCCCCCTCAAGCCGTACCCCTGCCATGCCGACCGGATCCCTTATGCCCGACTGGTCATCAACTATGAACTCTTGAGGGATCACGTGAATGATCTCCCTGTCCATGGGCAGCGCTATCGCCTTGGCGGCCTCGATCACCCTGTCCACGTCGGGCTGAGTGATCTCATTGCCGCGCCTGCTCACCGCGATCACACCGCGGCTGTTGATGCTGCGGATGTGGTCGCCGGCGATACCCGCATAAATCGAACCGATTTCAACTCCGGCCAGCCTCTCGGCGGTATCCAGGGCATCCTGTATGCTCCGTATCGTCTTCTCCAGATTCACCACCACGCCACGGCGCAAACCAAGAGAAGGGCTTTTACCCACGCCGAGGATGCGAAGCGATCCGCCCTCGTCCGGCTCGGCGATAATAGCTACGATTTTCGTAGTCCCAATGTCCAGTCCAGCGATCAGATTTGTGGCGGCCATGGGCTTATCCGCCCCCTTTCCGCTCTCGATAGATGACCGTATCCTTGAACCGAAGGTCGACCTCTGCCAGCGGGGCGTGGCGTCTCCGGCCCTCTTTCACCAGCGCACCGACCAGCGGCAGTATGTGATCCAGATTGAGTTCCCCGAGGCGTACAACTACGATATCCTTGGAGAGTATGAGCGCTATTTCACCTTCACCGCGAGGCTGCACTTCCGATACCCAGTCCAGCAAACGGGGAGCGCTCTCCCTCAGTTTCCGCAGCACTGTTGCTGCCCGTTTCAATGCATCCTCTTCTCCCTCCTCATTCCCTCCAGTAATACCTGTTATGAAAGGGAGTGCCCCGTAGCGGGGCGGCTCGATCCCCTCGAGGACCCTGCCGTCGGCATCCACGCCACGGATGGGAGATCCCGCCAGAAAGGCGACGGGTACAAGCTCTTCTACCTCTATCACCACCGATGCCGGAAGGCTCCGGTGCACTGTCACCCGTTCCACAAGAGGGTGGGCCGAAACCCTCACCCCGAGCGCCTCCAGGTCCTCGGTGCTGACCGCTTCTGCTGTGAGGCGCTGCGCCTGGGCCATTGCGAGCAGGTCCGCCGGATCCAGATAGCGCGTTCCATCTACACGGACCTCCTCGACCGTGAATGTCGCGGCGCCTGAAAGGCCACTCATTGCTGCACCGGCGAGGAAGCTGACGCCGCCTAGTGTGATCAGAATGCCCGCGAGCACACTGATACGCATCTGCCCACTCACCGCACTCCTCCTCCGGCTCTGCTCAATGAAGGAACCCACGCCATTGCGGGGGGTGGATCCCCGGGGAATCCCAGCGTCACCACCTCCAGCTCCAGCCTGACTCCCGTCAGCGCTTCCACCGAATCGCGCACTCTCCCGATGAGGGTCCGTATCTGTGCCGCCGTCGCCTCACCTGTATTCACCACATAATTGGCGTGCCTCTCGCTCACCACCGCCCCCCCCTCGCGCAGTCCCTTAAGGCCACATTCATCTATCAGCCGGCCGGCAGAATCCCCCTCGGGGTTCTTGAAAACGCTGCCCACGCTCAGAACACCGGCGGGCTGTGTGGCTGCGCGGTAATCCAGAAGTTCCTTCACCATCTGACTGACCGCACCAGGCTGATCTGCTTCTTCGAACTTCAGTTCCACCCTTCCTATGACTGAGCCCGCAGGCAGGGAGGAGCTGCGATAAGCCAGACTCAGCGCCTCGGACTGTACGTTAACCGTATGTACCTCCGGAGGCGCGGTAACGATATCCACGCGCAGCAGACAGTCTTCTATGCTGCCTCCGCGGCCACCCGCATTCATCACACAAGCACCGCCAATTGTACCAGGTATGCCCGCGAGCCCTTCCGCACCGGTTAGATTGCGACCGCTCGCCCACTTCACGATCCGTGCCGTGGCGACCCCGGCACCCACTCTCAGTATGTAATCCTCGAACTCCTCCCACTCCTGGAGCGCATCTGTGGCTATAATGACCCCTTCGAAACCCTCGTCGGATACCAGCAGGTTGCTGCCTCCGCCCACAGGCACATACTTTACTTTGAGGTCGCCCAGGACCTGAATGAGCCGCTCGAGGCTGGCCAGGTCGGGTGGTCTCACCAGCGCCCGGCAGAGGCCTCCAACTCCCATCGTGGTATAACCGGACATCCGCTCCTCGAGGCGGATCTCCCCCACACGTGTCCTCTGGAGCGCCCCGGCCAGTGCCTGGATATACCTCATTCCCCCAACCCCTCTTTCTCCAACCGCTGGGCAAAGGTGCGGGCAGCCATCCAGATATCCCCAGCCCCCATCGTTATAACTATGTCACCTGCCTCCACCATCCCGGCCAGGCAGTCGGGGACCTGGGATGCATCCGGCAGGTAGGTCACCCGCCTGTGCCCCTGCTCCCGGGCAGCATGGGCCACAAGTTCACCTGTCACACCCGCTACCGGATCTTCTCTTGCAGGGTAGATACCGGTCACGACCAGCAAATCCGTATTGAGGAGCGCAGAACCGAACTCTTCAGCGAGATCGCGGGTACGGGTGTATAGATGTGGCTGGAAAACCGCCACGATCCGCCGGTCGAAACCGACGCGGGCCGCCTCAAGTGTGGCGGCGACCTCGGTGGGATGGTGGGCATAGTCGTCGACCACCATCACGTCGTGGAAGTGGCCCCTGACATCGAATCTCCGCGCCACACCTGTGAACGTTTCCAGTGCACCGATCAGCGTCTGAGGATCGAGATCGAGATGAAGACCTACACTCATGGCGGCCAGGGAGTTGCGGATATTGTGAACACCGGGGACCTGCAGATGCACGGGCCCCAAAGGTTTCCCCCTCCAGGTGGCGTGGAAGCAGCTGCCGGTGCCCTCGAACTCAAGATCGTCCGCTCTCAGGTCAGCCTGCGAGGTGATACCATATGTCAGAAGTGCGCGATCGATGCGGGGGATCAGGCCACGGACGCCGGAATCATCCAGGCATACTACTACTGCGCCGTAAAAGGGGACCTTGTTGGCGAACTCAACGAAGGCGTCTACAATCGACTCCAGCTGGCCGTAGGTGTCCAGGTGCTCGGCCTCCACATTGGTGATGATGGCAACGGTGGGAAATAGCCGCAGGAAGGAGCGGTCGAATTCGTCCGCCTCCGCCACCAGGTATTCCCCATCCCCCACTCTCATCGAAGTGCCCAGTTCATGCACCTTCCCGCCCGTAATCTGGGTGGGCGCCAGTCCCCCTTCTGCGAGCAGGTGCCCCACCATGCTGGTGGTCGTGGTCTTTCCATGCGTTCCGGCAACACCGATGCTGAAATGCATCCGCATCAATTCGCCCAGCATCTCAGCGCGTCGGATCACCGGGATCTTGAGTTCAAGGCCGCGTACAACCTCCGGGTTGTCGGGCTTTACGGCGGAGGAGTAGACCACTGCGTGAGCTCCGTCCGCTTGCTCGGCTTTATGCCCCTCGTATATGGTAGCGCCCATCTCCTCGAGTCGGTGGGTTACCTCGGTGAGATTGAGGTCGGAGCCGCTGACAACGTACCCCTGGGTAAGAAGCAGCTCAGCGATCCCGCTCATGCCGATACCGCCGATCCCGACGAAATGGATCCGTTCTATTCTTGTGAACCTTGTCACCGACCCACTCCCTGGAAGCGGGAGAGCAACTCTGCTCTTTCCTGATCGGTCAGCCACCTGGCGATCGTGACAAGCCCTTCGGCCACGATGCCGGCTCCCCCCTCGCGCGACGCGTTCCCCGCCGCTTCGCCCATTTCCTCAAGACGCTCCCGATCGCCGATCAGCGCACCCACCTCGTGGACGAGATGTTCACCGGAGAGTTCTTCTTCCGGCAGCAGCAGCGCCGCCCCTGCTTCAGCCATAGCAGTTGCATTCGCCTCCTGATGCCCTCCCGCTGCGGTCGGAAGCGGCACCAGGAGCGCCGGGACGCCGTAGGCCGTCAGCTCTGCGATTGTGGAGGCCCCAGCACGACAAAGAGCCAGATCGGCCGCCAGCCACGCTGCAGACATTTCATCCAAGAAGGGGTGCAGGATCACCCGATCCCGATCCTCTACGGGCCTCCCTCCCATCACTCCCTCGATAACCTCTTCCACTTCTCTGAGCCGGTCGCGTCCGGTCTGCCACAGGATGTTGAGGCCCGGTATATTCAGAAGGGTCGGCAGTGCCTCGCCTACAGAGCGGTTCAAGGCGGCAGACCCCTGCGAGCCTCCTGTTACGAAGAAGAGAAAACCGTCTGCTGGAAGCCCCAGCCGCGTCCTCGCTGTATGCCGACCCATCGGTTCGGAAGGCCTCACCGGTATACCGATCACTTCAACCTCGACCCGCTCGCCCATGATCTGTGCGGCCCGCTCGTGCGTTACGAACACCTTGCGTGCAACTGGCGCCAGCAGCCGGATCGTAACCCCGGGCACCGTATCCAGCGCAATCAGGGCAACGGGCACTCCCATACACCATGCGGCAAGCAGGCCCGGACCGGAAACGAAGCCGCCGGTGCCGAACGCCACATGAGGTCTGAAGCGCATGACCTCGAATACGCTCTGTCCGAATCCCGCGGCCGTCCTGAATGGAAACAGCAGATTCCTGATCACCTCGCGGCGGTGAAACCCTTCCACTGCCAGAGCCTTAAAAGGTCGGTTGTTGGATGAGAGTACGCGAGCCTCCAACCCCCGCCTGCTTACAGCGAACTTCACTTCCAACCCGGGAATGCGGTTCTCCAGCTCCTCTACGACCGCCAGAGCCGGGTAGAAGTGGCCGCCTGTTCCTCCTGCCACCGCCCACACCCTCATCGTTTCCTTCTCCAGCCCAATTTTATCGGTTCCAGCTCCACATCGCGGGAGATCCCGAGCAACAACCCCACCCCCGCCAACGAGAAGATCATTGAAGAACCGCCATACGATATAAATGGCAGCGCCAGTCCGGTCGCCGGCAGCAGTGAAGTGACCACGCCGACATTCACCAGCGCATAAAGTCCTATCGAAAGGGAAACACCCGCTGCAAGCAGGGCACCTGTATGGGAGCGGACAGACCCGGCTACCCTGAACCCCTGAAAAACAAGTATCAGGAGGAGCAGAAGCAGCAGCAGCGCGCCGATCAATCCCAGCTCCTCTCCCACAATGCTGAATATGAAATCATTGAAAGGTTCGGGAAGAAACCGCAGCTTCTGGGCACCGTTGCCAAGTCCTTTGCCGAACAGTCCGCCGCTGCCCAGTCCGATCAGGGACTGCCACACCTGGTAATTGGAGCCTGTGAGGTCGTTAGTGCCCTCCAGGAAAGCGATCACCCTGGCCAGCCTGTACTCGCTGCTGATAAGGGCAAAGTAGACCAGAGGTATCACACCGGCAACCAGCCCTCCGAGGTGTACAAGACGGGCCCCGGCGAGGAAGATCATACCACCGCACACGGCCGCCACCGCGATGGCCGTTGAGTAATCGGGCTCGACCAGTATCAGTACCACGGCGGCTGCCACAGGAGCAATTACGGGCAAAAGGCCGTCTGTGAAGCGTCCCAGTATGTTCCGCCTGGCGACAAGAGTGTCGGCCAGCCACAGCAGCAGGGCGAAGCGGGCCAGTTCGGACGGCTGGAAACTGAAGGGGCCCAGAGCCAGCCACCTGTGAGCGCCCCTGGCCGCCACACCCCCCAGACCCGGTACCAGAACAAGCACCAGAGCCGCTAAGCTGATCCCCAGCAGCGGGCGCCCCAGGCGGACCACCCGGTTGTAACGCGCCTTTGCAAGAAGCACCATCAACAGCAGACCAAGCCCGACCCGGATAAGATGCCTCTTCAAATAATACGCTCCGTCACCGAAGCGGGCGGTGGCGACCGTGGAGGAGGCGCTGTAGACCATTACGATCCCCAGGGCAACCAGCAGCAGCACCACTGTTAGAATCGTCCGGTCGACACGATGGTGCGTATCGTTCATATGCCGCAGGTTGGGGCTCACTGCCGGTCATTCTCCTTCGATTTGTCCCCCAGCAGATCCCGCACGACCCCCTGAAAGATCCTTCCACGCTGTTTGTAGTTGTCGAACATATCGAAGCTGGAACATGCGGGGGCCAGAAGGACGACACCGCGGGGCCGTGCCAGATAAAACGCCCGATCAACAGCCGCTGCCAGGCTCTCCTCTTCATATATCGGTACCGCTCCCTCCAGCTCCTCCCGCAGGTAGGGACGTGCTTCCCCTGTCAATACCACAGCCTTGCAGCAGCGGAGCACTTCCTCCCTCAAGGGCAGGTAGGAAGTACCCTTGTGCTTTCCACCCGCTATCAGAACCACGTCGGAGAGGAAACTGCTCAGGGAGGCCCTGGCCGAATCCACGTTGGTTGCCTTCGAGTCGTCGTAGAAACTCACCCCCTCTACGCTTCCCACAAGTTCCATTCGGTGCTCAAGCCCCTTGAACCGGCGCAGCCCAACGCCTATGGCGTCGACATCCGCACCGTAGCGTCTGGCCACCAGCGTCGCTGCCAAAGCATTCGAGAGATTGTGAGGACCTGGCAGCGGGACATCGTCTGCACGGAACAGAAGCGAGGGTTTCTCTTCATCAGGAAGCGACGCCACGGCCTGCTTTACCCCCGCCCGCTCCTCAATCCAGCCACCATATGTGCCCGGACGCCCGCCCAGAGTGAAGGGTATCTTTATTCCCGGAGCCGTTGCAGCCAGACGGGCGGCGCCCGGATCGTCCGCGCTGAAAATCGCCCAGTCCTCCTTCCTCTGACCCTCCCACAGGCGGGCCTTGGCCGCCTCATACGATTCGAGCGCCGGGTATCGGTCGAGGTGGTCGGGTGTGACGTTGAGCATCACCCCGGTTTCGGCCCGGAAGGCATCGACCTGTTCGAGCTGGAAGGATGACAGTTCAAGAACCACCACCTCGATATCCTCCTCATCATCCACGATGGTCGAGAACGCCCTTCCCAGATTGCCACCCGGCACCGTACGAACACCACCTGCGGCAAGCATCTCTGCTGCAAGGGCTGTAGTTGTTGACTTCCCGTTACTGCCGGTTATGCCCACGACTGTTCCATCGAAATACCACGACGCGACCTCCACCTCGCTCACTACCTTCATTGCGCGCCCCAGCGCCTGGGCCGCCGGCCCGGCACCGGGGTCCACCCCCGGGGAGAGCACGACCAGGTCGGCGCCGTCGAGCAGATTGGGGCTGTGCCCCCCCGTTTCGATGGCGATTCCAAGTCCCTCCAATGCAGCCATCTCATCACGACTCATAGGATCAGGGGCCGAATCGCTGCCCAGAACACGCGCACCGCGGCGGGCGAGCAGGCGCGCTGCGGCACTGCCCGAGACTCCCAGGCCGATTACTACCACCCGATCTCCGGCAACCTCCACGGTTCAGTCCTCTTCCCCCCCCGTACCCAGAGCGCTCTTCTGCTCACCGCCCCCTTCTCCCTCCGGCAGATTCACGTTGCCCTCCACAGGCTCGGCGACCTTGCCAGCGGTCGGTTTGGTGGCCATCTTGACCAGATTGAACTTCAGCATCTTTCCTCCCACTACCGGATCTTGAAGGTCGTCAGGCTGATCAGCGCCAGCATGATGCCCAGGATCCAGAACCGGATGACAACTTTCGATTCTGCCCAGCCGAGCAGTTCGAAGTGGTGGTGCAGCGGGGCCATCTTGAAGACACGCCTCTGCCCCCGCCACCGGTACGAGGCCACCTGCATGAGTACCGAGGCGGCTTCGATCACGAAGACCCCACCCACTATGATCAGCAGTATTTCTTTCTTGAGCAGCAGCGCCATACCCGCCAGAGCCCCACCCAGCGCCATAGAGCCAGTATCACCCATGAAGACCTGGGCCGGGTGCGCGTTGAACCAGAGAAAGCCGAGACAGGCTCCCACGAGTGAGAGGGCGAAGATCGTGAGCTCTCCTGAATCGGGCATATAGACGATATTCAGATACTCCGCCGTATCGACGCGACCGCTCACGTAGGCTATAAGCACGAATGCGAAACCAGCGATACCCACAAGCCCGATCGCCAGCCCGTCAAGACCGTCGGTAAGGTTCACCGCATTGCAGGTGGCGGTGATCACAAGTACTACGACAGGTATATAGAGCAGCCCGAAGGGGAGCATCCTCTCCTTTACGAAGGGGATCATCGTCGCAGTGGCATACTCGGGCGGGCCGGGAGGCCAGAACACCATAATAATCCCTACCAACAGACCCAGAGTGATCTGCCCGAGCAGTTTATAGCGGGCCACAAGCCCCTTGGGGTAACGCTTGACCGTCTTCAGATAGTCGTCGATGAACCCGACAGTCCCCATCCAGACCGTGCATAGCAGGATGATCCAGGTATAGCTGGTATCGAGTCTCTGCCAGAGAAGCGTGGGGATCACCACAGCCGCCAAAATCAGCAGTCCTCCCATTGTGGGAGTACCCGCTTTGGTGAGATGGGTTACAGGACCGTCGGGACGTATGTGTTCGCGGAGCTGCCAGCGGACCAGCTGGCGGATCAACCACGAGCCCAGAAGGAAGCAGATCAGCAGAGCCGTTATCGCGCCGTAAGCGGAGCGGAATGTTATATATCCGAAGAGCCGCATGAACCCGACCTGGTCGCTCAGAGGGAAAAGGAGGTGGTAGAACATTATCTATCCCTCCTCACCGGCCGGGTGCGGGTCGCCATGACGGCTGCATATGTAATCGACTATTCGCTCCAGCCCTATGCGGCGGCTCCCCTTGACGAGCACCAGATCCCCCGGTTCCAACCTCGGACCCAACTCAATCCAGGCCTCGTCCACATCACCGCTGGCGAGTGCGCCATCACCCGGAAAGCCTGCCTCAAGAGCCCCTTCGATTACCTCGGGAGCATAGTCGCCCACAGCGATAAGCAGCTCCACCCCGGAGTGGACCACTTCCTCCCCGAGGCTGCGGTGGGATCGGGGAGCGGAGCGTCCCAGCTCCAGCATATCACCCAGTACTGCAACACGCCTGTGTGGCCTGGCGTTCTCCCAATCGTGAAGCAGCCGCAGCGCGATTGAAACACTGACGGGATTTGCGTTGTAGGAATCGTTGAGTACCAGTATCCCATCCGCCTCGATCATCTCGGTCCGCCATTTAGATCCCTCATACGACTCAAGACCTTCTCCTACCTGCTCTGGAGAACACCCCATCGCCTCCCCAACAGCCGCCGCAGCAAGGGCATTCATAACGTTGTGAACGCCCGGCACCTGAAGGCGAACGGCCGGACCGCCGTTGCAGCGAAAGACCGGGTAGATACCCCTGTCGAACTCGACGATCTCTCCTCTTATCTCCGCCTTCTGTTCCAGACCGAAGGTGACGATCCTCGCCTCTGTTCTCTCACCCATAGCGGCCACCCTTGAATCGTCGGCGTTCAGGACAAGGAAACCGTGGGGGCCGATCGCCTCGGCCAGTTCAGCTTTCTCATAGGCCACGGCGTCCAGGTCACCCATGAACTCCAGGTGGGCCGCACCCACATTAGTGATGACGCCGGCGGTCGGCTCGGCGATGGCGCAGAGACGGGCGATCTCCCCCGGATGATTCATCCCCATTTCCACCACCGCGACTTCGTGGGATCGGCGAAGCCGCAACAACGTAAGCGGCACGCCAATGTGGTTGTTAAATGAGCCCTCACTGCGCAGGGCCCTGTATCTGGTCCGCAGGACCGAAGAGATCATCTCCTTCGTAGTAGTTTTACCGTTGCTGCCGGTCACCGCGATTACGGGCAGGCCGAGCCTCTGCCTGTGGTAGAGAGAAAGTGCCTGAAGCGCCTCAATGGTGTCCTGTACCACTATCAGGGGGAGTCCGCGTACAGATCGCCGTTTCTGCGCCGATAACCACTCCCGCTTGACCACGGCGGCCACTGCCCCCTGCTGCAGCGCCTCGAACACGAAGTCGTGCCCGTCGTGGTTTAGACCCTCGATAGCTACGAAGAGATCCCCTTCACATATCCTCCGGCTGTCGATCGAGACACCGGTGAAGGCTGTCTCGGGCTGAAGACCTCTGGGTAATGCGCCGTTCACGGTCGATCACCGCCGGCGTTCTCAACTACCGCCCGTTCGACTATCTCCCGCTCATCGAACGGTATCCTGTCCGAGCCAACGATCTGGTACCGCTCGTGTCCCTTGCCCGCTATGAGGATCACATCCCCCTGGGATGCCTCGGCTATCGACATCGAAATTGCGGTCCTCCGGTCGGGCTCTACAACGTATTCCGCCTCTTCAGGTATCCCGGCCACGATCTCCTCGATGATCCGGTCCGGGTCCTCCGTTCGCGGGTTGTCGCTGGTCACGATGACCTTATCAGCGCCCAGAGCGGCTATGCGTCCCATCAGCGGTCGCTTTCCACGGTCGCGGTCCCCGCCGCATCCAAAGACCACTATCACCCGTCCGGCCGCCACGTCACGGCTGGCCTGCAGCGCTGCCCTGAGCGCCTCCGGCTTATGGGCGTAGTCGAGCAGGATCTCCACCCCCTCTGGCCCCGGCAGGCGCTCCATGCGCCCCTCCACAGTCCCGACTCCGGAGAGAGCCCGTGCTGTTTCGGACACCGGCAGCCCGGCGGCAAAACCCACTGCGGCCGCCACAAGCAGATTCTGGATGTTGAAGGCCCCGAGGAGCGGGCTTTCGACAGGGGTGGAGGCACCTCCATAGCGGAGCTCGAAGCACAACCCCTGCGACCCGACCTCGATCGATCCAGCCGTTACATCCGTTCCGTCGGCCAGTCCGGCCGTTATCACCGGTCCTTCCATCTCCCTGGCAAGCCGCGCACCGGTCGGATCATCGATGTTTATAACCGCTGGCGCCCCCTCTTTGCGGTGCCGGGTGAAGAGTGTGGTTTTTACCGCCAGGTAGTCTTCCATCGAATTGTGAAAATCGAGGTGGTCACGGCCGAGGTTGGTGAAAGCTGCCACATCGAAGGCCGCTCCTTCCACGCGACCGAGTGCAAGGGCGTGGCTGCTCACTTCCAGAACGGCCGTTGACTCGCCGGCAGAGA
Source organism: Candidatus Latescibacterota bacterium (assembly GCA_023135015.1). Taxonomy (GTDB): domain Bacteria; phylum Blakebacterota; class Blakebacteria; order Blakebacterales; family Blakebacteraceae; genus JAGLTZ01. Next base: position 1,697 of record JAGLTZ010000032.1, on the reverse strand, counting down.
TCATTTCCGCCAGAAGGGCCTGTAGATCCACAGACTCCGGTGTGGTAAAGGGAGCATCCCTGCGCTCTCCGCCGACCAGGTAGCTGACCGTCCCGATCAATCCCACACCCGCGCCGGATGAGTTGAACAGGCTGCGGACCAGGTATCCCGTGGTCGTTTTTCCGTTAGTGCCGGTAATTCCCACCATGAAGAGCTTATCACCGGGATTCCCATAAAAAGCGGCGGCCAGAAGTCCCATGCCCCTGCGGGTTTCCTTCAACTGCACCTGGGGCAACTCCATATCCACAGGGTGTTCCACGACCGCGCCTACAGCGCCTGCCTCCAGTGCCTCCTCCAGATAGTGGTGCCCGTCGGCCCGTTCCCCACGAACTGCAACGAAAAGGTCACCTGGCCTGACCCGACGGCTATCGTAGGCGAGACCTTCCACCTGCAGGTCACGTAGCGGTTCCCATCCTTCGGCCTCTCCAATCAGGCCGGCCAGCTCCAGCATCGATTCGAGGCGCATCATCCCCCCTGCCCGGTGGAGCGGGCACGAACCTTCAATGCTGAACCCGGCCTGATTTCCACCCCCGGCTGTGGATTCTGACTCCATATGAGTCCGCTGCCCTCTACAGAAAGCACCAGCCCCAGGGCGGAGGCTTCCCCAGCAGCCTCTCGCAGCGTGAGACCCCGCAGATCGGGAACAACACAGCGTGCCCGTGAATCGGGAACCGCGGGCGAATCGAGATGGAGTACCACCAATTCTCCTTCCCGCGCCTGCTGCAGCGGCTGTGGTTCCTGGTCGAGCACAGTTGGACCCTTCCCTACATAGCGGACACGAAGGCCCCGCCTGCTGAGCGCCCTTCCCGCCTCGGCAGCCGGCCAGCGTCTCAGGTCGGGGATAATTGGTGCGGGCCGGTCCACCAGCCGGTGGACCGAGGGCCGCAATCCTTCAAGTGGACATTCAGGATGACACATCAAGCGCTGGACGGTTCGGGCAAAAATGGGAGCGGCGACCTCACGTGCGTAGTAGCGGTTGGCCGGCTCATCCACCACAACCAGGAGGAGGAACTGGGGCTGATCCGCCGGCAGGAATCCGCAGAAACTCGAAATGTAGGAACCCGCCTCGTAGCTTCCATCCGCGGCTTTGCGGGCGGTACCGGTCTTACCTGCGATCTCCAGTCCCGCCACGGCTGCTCTGTCACCCGTTCCGCTCGAGACCGCCTCTCTTAAGAACCCCCGAAGCAGCGCCGAAGTCTCCTCGTGCATAACCCTGCGGATCAGCTCATGGCCTCCCACCCGGTGCCACCGCCCCCTCTCATCCTGGATCGACTCAACCATGAAGGGTTGCAGCAGGCTGCCGCCGTTGCATACAGCACCGTATGCCATGACGATCTGGAGAGCCGTCACGGAGAGTCCGTAGCCGATGGAGAGGCTTTCAAGCGCGGGTCCGCGCCACTGGGGCAAACGTCTCAGCAACCCAGACGCCTCTCCCGGCAGGTCGAGGCCGCTCATCTGCCCGAAGCCGAGATCCCGGGCATAACGGTACATTCTGTTCGGCCCTACATGGCGGGCAATTTTGACCGTCCCCACGTTGCTCGAGTATTTCAGCACCTCACCCAGGCTCATCCTGCCATGCGGCCGGGTATCGCGTATCTCTGAACCCACCACCTGGATCACACCGTTGCCTCCGTCAATCGTATCAGCAGGTGTATAGC
>JAGLTZ010000319.1 GCA_023135015.1 Candidatus Latescibacterota bacterium | reverse complement strand
CCAGGAACGAAGCGGAGCGGATAAAGATCGAGCATGGAATAGCTCTGCAGTCGATGGTTGAGAAGGACGAGATCATAGAGGTGCCCGGTGTTGGCGGCCGTCCATCCCGGGAGGTGTCCCGTGACGTGCTGGCAGCCATCATCGAGCCCCGCATGGAGGAAATCTTCGCGCTCACATTACGGGAGATCCAGCGATCGGAATACGTCGATCTGCTCACTACCGGCCTGGTTCTGACCGGTGGCGCGGCGATGCTGGAGGGGGCGTGTGAGCTTGCAGAGCAGGTGTTCGACCTGCCTGTTAAACTGGGCATCCCGACAGGGATAGCCGGTCTTTCCGAGGAGGTCGCCACGCCTATTTATGCGACGGCCGTCGGCCTCCTCAAATATGCGGTAACGGAAGGGTTGGGACGCGGCAGGCGTTTCCTCTCCACCGGCGGAGGGCTTTTCGACTCGATCCTTGCCCGCATGCGCAGGTGGATGGACGAGTTTTTCTAAATAAGGAGCGATTGCAACCTTCTGGAAGAGGTTGCTTACGATCCAAAACAAGCGGGAGGTACAGCAATGACGTTGACCCTGGGACTGGCATCTGAGGGCCAGGCCATCATGAAGGTGGTCGGTGTCGGAGGAGCCGGAGGTAACGCGGTTAACCGGATGATCGGCGCCGGCTTATCCGGTGTCGAGTTCATATCAGTCAATACGGACGCCCAGGCCCTTGATGCGTGCAAGGCCGAGCAGAAGGTGCAGATCGGCACCGGCCTGACCAAGGGATTGGGTGCGGGTGCAAACCCGGAGATCGGGCGGAGGGCCGCCGAGGAGGACCGTGACGTCATCCACGAGGTCGTAACGGGTGCCGATATGGTTTTCGTGACATGCGGCATGGGAGGTGGAACGGGAACCGGCGCCGCTCCGATCGTGGCGGAGATCGCCAAGCATCAGGGCGCATTGACCGTCGCGGTTATCACCAAGCCCTTCAATTTCGAAGGGCCGAAACGGATGAAGAAGGCCGAAGAGGGGATAAAGCAGCTGAAGGAATGCGTCGACACACTGATCGTGATCCCCAACCAGCGGCTGCTGTCCATCACGACAGAGAAAACGAAGCTGACCGATGCTTTCAAGGTTGCCGACGATATCCTCCTGCACGCCACGCGGGGGATAAGCGATCTGATCATCATCCCCGGTTTGATCAACCTCGATTTCGCGGATGTGCGTACGGTCATGATGGAAATGGGGGACGCCCTGATGGGTACGGGAGAGGCAACGGGGGAGAACCGTGCAGTAGAGGCCGCTACAGAGGCCATTTCGAGTCCGCTTCTGGAGGAGGTCTCGATAGACGGGGCAACAGGACTTCTGGTGAACATTACCGGCGGACCCGGCATGACCCTGAGGGAGGTCAGTGAAGCAACCGATCTGATCAACCAGGCGGCCGGCAGTGAAGCCAACGTCATCTTCGGAGCGGTGATAAATGATCGCCTCGGAGACGATATCAGAGTGACTGTAATCGCTACCGGACTGGGAGACGGCACAGGCCGCAGGCGCGGCAGGCCGGTTTTGGAAAAGGAGGATGAGGTCGGGAAGGTAGTGGTCTTCCCCACTCAGGGGCAGGATCACAGCCAGGAGATCCCTGCATTCCAGCGCAAGGGTGATCTCTCAGCCTCAGGCCGGGAGCAGATCGTAATAGAAAAGGGGAAGATCCAATCGTTCACACCCGACGATCTGGATATACCCACTTTCCTGCGCAAGCAGATGGACTAGGGAAGGTCTATACGCCGAATCAGGACAGTCGGGGCGCCTGTTCTCTCTTACCTCCCGCAGAGAGCGGGCGCCTGCGCGGGAACGGCCCTTTTCCACGATCATTTAAATATCACCGTAGATGGGCCGATGCTGCCTCGGTCGACCACCAGGTGCTGATAGCCGAGCTGCGGACCTCCCGTACGAACGTAATCGTCGGCCCCGCCGCTCTTGACATCGGAGCGGTAACGGTCGTGGAGATACTGACTGAGTTCCAGGCTGGTTAGCTGGTTGTCCCCGTCTGCATCCGCAAGGCGTTCCCCTATGGCATCGGCGATAAACTGGGCCAGGAATCCACCGGCCCTGAACTTCGCCGCGACAGAAGATGTAACATCCTCTTCGGAGGAAAAGAGCCCCATCCGCCCCGGAACGCTGATGACGTCCTTTGAGAAGCCGCCGCTGAAACAGGCATCCAGTACGATCAGAGAAACGTGTGATGAGATCTGGTCGAACAGATCGCTCATTTCGTCATCGGTGATGGCCCCGTCGTAAAGGAAAAGCGTTTCATCCATGCCGTCGGGGTCGGAAGGCTGGTGGCTCGCACGCTCCTGGCGGCCTCCGTGTCCCGAGTAGAAGAAGATGAAGAGGTCGTTTTGACCTACACGCCCGCCCATCTGCTGGAAGGTGTTCCGGATATTCCCCACCGTAGCGTCGCTGTCCACGAGCACGATCCCATCGCTCGACTGCATGCCGGCACCCTGCATCATCGACTGATAGACACGCCGGGCGTCGTCGGCGGTGTATGGAAGGTCGTTCCGCTCTCCAGGGTAGTCACTTATCCCTACGAAGATTCCGTAGACACTGCCCGCTCCCGGAGTGGGGGTGGGGCCCGTTCCCGGCCGTGCGGTCGTGCCGGAGGCGAGTGTGATCCTGTAGGAGCCTGTCGGACCGCTTTCGTAGGAGGTTGCAAGTACCCGGTAGCGGCCCGATTCCGGTAGAGAGAGTTCAATCCGTGACTTCGTCATATCTCCTTCGAAGTCGTCGTTGTCCACCTGCTCTTCCGACGGGAAGATGAGCCCCAGGTAGGTGTCGAAGTCGGAGGAGGTCATCTCGATAACTATGTTCTGCCCCGCAGTACCGTCGAAGACATAAAGGTCGCGGTACTCGCCGCCCTCCAGCTGTGTATCTCCCGCCTCGAGCCTGCCCGTAATGTGCCCCCCCATCTCGATAGTGTGTACGTCGCGCTGCCGGCTCCCTCCCGTCCCGGCCTCTGCAAGGTCGATGTTCAATTCGTACCGGCCTGTCTCACCTGTGGTGTAGGAGGTTACGATTACCTGGTAGGTTCCCATCTCTGTAAGATCAATATCGATGATGCTGTGACCTGGAGCATCCTCCACGTCGTCGTTTTCATGGCTGATCTCGCCGGGTCCCCTCAGCATTAGATAGGTGTCGAATTCCGATGAGGAGACGTCGAGCCGTACATGCTGCCCTGGCATCCCCTCGAATGTGAATACGTCGGCGTACTCGCCAGAGCGGAGGGACTCATCTCCGGCCGCCAGCTCCCCGCGTTCGACTCGCGACCCGCCGGCAGCGGCGCCCGCGCTCCCACTCTGAATAAGGAGATCGTAGTTCCCGGTCTCCTCCGCCGCGTAGGATGTGACCATAATGCGGTACGTTCCGTCTTCGGTGAGGTCGAGAGAGAGGAGTGAGCGACTCGCGTCTCCTTCATGATCGTCGTTATGGAACTGCTCACTGCTGGGAGCCTCAACTATGAGGTATGGGTCGAATTCTGCGGAGCGCAGATCGATTACAACCTTCTCACCCCTCCGGCCTTCCATCGTGTAGTAGTCGAAATATTCTCCTGAGGAGAAGGTATCATCGCCTTTGGCCAGCATTCCGCTCTCGATCCGGGAACCGCCCGATGCTGAACCTGCCGCACCCGAGAGAGTGATCGTGACTATGTAAGATCCTGTTTCTCCTTTCTCATATGAGGTAGCGATCACATTCCATGTGCCGCTCTCGTTTAAGTCCATTTCCACCCGGGAGTGGCTTGTCGATTCCTCAAAGTCGTCATTCTCTGTGTTCTCACCACTCGGTGAGGCAACTCCGACATATGTATCGAAATCACCGGAGGTCATGTCGACAACGATGTGCTGGCCTGCCCCGGCCTGGAATGTGTATGTGTCGTAGTACTCACCGGCGCCTAACTGCGAATCGCCTTTCCTGAGCTCACCACGGTAGGTAATCGGCTGCCCGGCCTGCTCCCTGCCGCCCCCGCCTTTAGCCCAGACCCCGAAACCGTAGAAACAGGGGGAAATTTCACAGCTCACCATGCTGATCTCGATCTGGAAGTTGCCAGAGCGGATCGGTGTGTAGAGGAGGATTGGGGTATCGTCAAGCTCGACATCAATTGCGACTGCATCTCCAGCCGGGTTGTAAAGAGTGAGATCGAGGTCGCTGCAATCGTTGTCGCAGACACCGCGGAACTGGTATTCGAGGCCCGCGGTAAGGGTTACTGTCACCTTTTCACTGCTCGATTGTTCGAGTGTGCTGATGTGATAGGCCTGGACCAGGGTGAATCCCCGGTCCCTCATCAGATTGTCGGCACCATCGAGCTGTGCCTTTACCTGCTCTTCCCACTGTGCCTGGGTGGTTGCAGCTGTGCAGACAAGCAGAGCAACTGATGTCAGTACACCGATTGCAGTTTTCCTCATTTTCTTCCCTGACGGTTTTGGGTTGGATGAAAGCTTGCGGCATCGGATTCTGTAAACTGAGATTATTCCAGAGACACTCACCTATGCAACCCCCTATGCTTTGTTCGATAGTCCTCAAAGATGTGAACCCGAAATAGGGATCGGTTCTGTGTACCGGATGATGCCGGCTTCACCGGCTGGAACAGGCAGGTGGCTGCGGCAGGCCGCAGCTGCGGCAGTCGCAGGGGTCATTTTCGCCTTATGCGGAGGGTGCAGCGCAGGGCAGGAGCGGGCACTGAATGAACCTCCTGAAGGGTTTGAAGCTCTCTTCAACGGTGAAAACTTGAAGGGTTGGAAGGGACTTGTGGGCAATCCGGTCTCCCGGGCAAGGATGACCGGGTCCGAACTCGAGGACGCTCAGGCCGGTGCGGACGAGGATATGCGGGCGCACTGGAGTGTGGTGGACGGCATTCTGGTATTCGACGGTGGTGGGCATAACCTCTGTACCGTGAAGGATTACGGCGACTTCGAACTTATGGTGGACTGGAAGATCGGGGATTTTGGCGACAGCGGTATATATCTACGCGGTTCACCCCAGGTGCAGATATGGGATCCGGCCCAGTGGCCTGTGGGCTCAGGAGGTCTCTACAACAACCAGATGGGGCGGAGCGATCCGCTAACATGTGAAGATAAACCGATAGGTGAGTGGAACACCTTCAGGATTATCATGATCGGCGATAGAGTGACCGTTTACCTCAACGGTGTGCTCGTGGCGGATGACGTAGTGATGGAGAACTACTGGGAGCGCGAGAAACCGATCTACCCTGTCGGTTCGATCGAACTTCAGTCGCACTCAACGCCTCTCTACTTCCGCAACATTTTCATCAGGGAGATTCCGCCCTATCTGATCAACCGTCTGAGACGTTTCCTGATCTCTGCCGACCTATAGGTGGGGTTGTTGAGGGCCAGCGTCTGGTAGTGGCGTATCGCCGCCTCTTTATCTCCCACTTTCTCGTAGTATTCGGCCAGGTTGAAACGGGCATCGGCGAAGAAAGGATCGATCTCCAGGGCTGTTTTGAACTGCTCTGCGCTCTTCTTATCCATGTCCACCCGTCGGTAAGCCCGTCCGAAGGAGAGGTAGATCCATGGATCATCGGGTTTGGACGAGACGGCCCGGCGGTAGTAGTCGACGGCTAGAACGGTGGAATCGTGCCCTATCCAGTACAGACCGAGGGATCTGAGGGTGGCGGTATGCTGCGGGTTGTACCTTAATGCGGTCTCCCAGTATTCGAGGATTGTCGGATCGGGCTTTTTTTCGTCCTGAGCGCGAGCCCCCAGCAGATAGTAGCCATCTGCCGGGCTCAGCTCGACAAGCTCTTCCACAAGCCGGTTGGCCTTCTGCTTGTCGCCTCCCAGAAAACGAGGCAGCACGTAGTAGTAGGCTGCAAGAATGCCTCTGGTCTCGACGTTGTACGGATCGAGCTCCAGGGCCCGAATGGCTGATTTCTTAAGTCGCCGGGCCTTGAACAGGAGCGATACCCTGCTGAGGCTGCGGCCCTCCGATTCGATCCAGCCCCGCAGCAGCGGTGCATTCTCGCGGCCGAGGTCGAGGGCCTTGCGGTATGCCGCGGCAGCTCCGGAGAAGTCCCAGCGGCCCTGCCGGGCTGCGCCGAGCAGCTCCCACGCCTCGGCATATGCCGTGTTCCGCTCAACGATCTCCTCAAGTCTTAACTCGGCCTTGTGGTACCGGTGCCCCTCGATCTGCCGGCGGATTTCCGCCAATTCGCTGTTCTCGACCTGGGCACAAGCAGCAGCAGGGTTCGATAGAAGCAGCAGAGCGGAGAGGATACCCACGCCCGACAGAGAAAGGTTATGAAAAATGGTACTGATTTTCATTCCGCTGGGGTCGACATTTGACGGTTCCGGTACGTATACTGAACTGTGATCCGATCTTTGGACAACGGAAGGCTATCTGCAGCTATATTATTCGTCAACGAAAAGGTCAGATTATATGACTGATTGGCGTAAAAAAATCCGGGAGCCCAGAATCTGGGTTTTGCTGACGCTGGGTGTATTTTCACTGGTGGTGCTGGTGTGGTTCTTCGGTGCGCTCGTTCCTTTCTTCGCCGCAGGCGTGGTTGGTTACCTGCTTGATCCGCTGGTGGTACGCCTTGAGCGCTGGAGGATTCCCCGCCTGCTGGCTATCGTACTGGTGATGCTGGGGACCCTCCTCTTGGTGGCGCTTATCATCTTCTCGATAGTCCCCACGGTGGTCGAGCAGCTTAACTCGCTCGCCAACCAGATCCCGGGCGTCATCACCAAGGTAGAGATCTGGATTGGTGAGATGCAGTATAAGTATCCTCAATACTTCCCCGGCACCACGGCCTTCGAATTCTTTGACAGCCTTTCCCTGCAGATCGAGAACCTGCTTGGCGGCCTGATCACCGTTCTGCTGGCCTGGGCAGGGGGTACGATAGGCGGGACGGTGAATGCGGTGATAGTGGCGTTCCTCGTGTTCTTCATCCTGAAGGACAAAGATCATATCTGGGACTATATAGTGAAGCTGCTTCCCGGTCTCCGGCATGCCACAATGCGTGAAGTCCTCGCCGATATCGACAGGCAGATGGGGCGGTTTATCAAAGGTAAATTTATCGTCGTTTTTCTCCTCTTCTTCCTTTCCACAGCGGTTTTCTGGGTGATCGGTCTCAAGTATTTCCTGCTACTCGGTATCCTCACCGGGCTCTCCACCTTCATACCATATGTAGGAGCCATCGTGGTCGGTTTCCCGGTAGTTGCCGCCGGATTTATCCAGTGGGGCACATGGTCGGCGGCGGTGGGCACACTGGCTGCATACCTGGGGGTACAGTCTGTGGACGGCTACTATCTGACGCCCGTCATAATCGGTAAGGAAACCAGCATTCACCCGATCGCCATCATAATGGCTATTCTGATCTGTGGCAGCCTGTGGGGATTCTGGGGGGTTTTCTTCGCGGTACCGGCCGCGGTGATAGTCAAAAGCATACTCGATCAGGTTTACTTTCCCTCACTGGAGAAGGCAGCCTCCGAGGAAGAAGCAATCGAAGAAACCGAGAAGGCCCTTGTAGGGTAGAGCGTGTGATCCTCCCTGAAAGGGGGTCCGGCCTGCGGATCCGAAATATTCCCTCTGCGCTGGCTGTTGCGGCAATCATCACTGGAGCCCTTGCGGGTCCCGTCAGAGCACAACTGCCTCCACCGCCGCCTGACCCCATGGCTATCTCGGTCGGTGTCGCCTGGGTGATTCCACAGGGTAATCTGGCCGGGCAGGATCCATTTGAGAACACCTATTATGCGACTTCCGGTGCAGCGCTGACGCAGCGGTTCTCCTGCAGTCCGCTGCTGCGGTGGGGTGTTTTCATACAGGCGTCGTTTCCCGCTTTCGGAACCGACGTCGCGGCTCTCGATAGAGATTTCGTGGCCGTTGTGGTGGATGGTCGCAACGATATTACAGCATGGAACCTGGGGATTCGGTGGAGGGGAGGAAAATCTTGGAGGGTGGGTCCTTATGCGGAGGCAGCCATCGGGATGTACCGACACCGCGTGGAAACAGTTAAATTGGTGGTGCAGGAGGGGGGAGAGCCGGAACTTGTCAGAAACAGCCTGGTATTCCCAGGTGATGATACGGGGAAGTCGGGTTGGGCCACAGGTTGGACGGGAGCGTTGGGATGGGTATTTCCTCTGACACCCGCGTTTGCCCTGGATGCCGGATTGGAACTGCACGGGTTTGAAGCTGAGTTTCGACATGATCCATATGTGGAGCGTTGGACTAACCGCTGGATCGGCCTGCGGCTCCTGGCGGTCATGACATTCGGAGGTAAACGTTGAACAGGTGTGTGTTCTTTCGTAGTGTGATTCCTGTCATCACGATCATTGCTTCGGCGGTCGTGCCTCGCGGTATCCATGCCCAGCAGTCTGTAGCGACAGGAGGGACGGGCGGTAGGGATGCACTCCGGTATGTGATTATCCAGGCGGGAACCGGTGTAACCGTTCCTCTCATGCATCTTGGGGCATCTGATGATATCGATGACGGCTACGCCAGACCTCACACAATGCTGATCTTCCGGGCATACATACCTTTCATGCGCAAGATCGATCTCATGGTTGATCTGGCTCTTCCCAGATTCAAGGTGGATGAGCAGAAGTACGAGAAGAATACCAGGACCCTGATCGACGAGGCTTTCTATAAGGGGAAAATCCTGAGCCTGGGAGCCAGATGGTTTCCCTTTGCAAATCCTTTCAAAAGGGGCTTCGTGATGGCTTCAGCGGGGATGTACCAGCTTATCTGGGACCGATTCCTGAACGGAGGGCGGGATATCTATACAGTCATTAACGGCGCCTATAAACTGGGAGGAGCAGTAGGAGGCGGACTGGAATTCAAACTTGGGGATGTAATGATGGACGGTGTGCTCCGCTACCATCACTACATGGATGCATGTAATTTCGGAGAAGGAAATCTGTCCTGGCTCGAGATCGGGCTTCAGGTTACCTTCGGCGGCAGGTTATAGGCCAGTTTACACTTTCTGTACCTTGCCTGCCTTAAGACAGGAGGAGCAAACTCGGATATACCTGGTACGGCCGTCGATGCGGGCACGCACCCTGTGCAGGTTCGGGTAGAACCGCCGCTTAGTCACGTTGTGGGCGTGCGAGACGTTGGCGCCTACCCTCGGGCCTTTGCCGCAGATTTCACACCGGCGGGCCATAATCAATACTCCTGATAATAATTGTGGGGTGTCGCACCCCGTCATGAGATTTGCAGTCAGCCTTGTCAGTCAATCGATTCGAGCACTAGAAAATAGGGTTGACCACCGGGGGCGGCAAGACATTCTACCTCCCCATCGACCCGGAAAAAGGAGAAAAGCATGAACCGTCGCATCGTTTCAGCTGTTGCGGCGATTGCCCTCGTCGCCCTGATAGCTTCGTCCGCCAGTGCCCAGACAGGTATAGGTCTGCGATACGGCAGTTTCCAGCCGGAGGGAGATTACATAACCATGGATGCCGCATCCGCTTTTGGCGCGCATGTGGCTCTCGGTTTTATCCCCATACTGAAATTCCAGCTGGGTGCTGAGTATCTGAAAGGTACTGCCAATTACGATTACGGTGGAGGACTGGTCTTGACAGATCAGGATTACCAGAGTCTCGCAATTTTCGCCGACGTCAGGTATCCGATTTCACTGCTGCCCCTATTTCCGATCAAGCCGATGATCGGGGGCGGGATGAACATTAACCTGATGACTTACATGGACCGTGCTACTGTTGAAGAGGCCATCGGGGGAGGGTTGTCCGATCCGGATCCGGCGAATTTTACCAAGACCGG
>JAGLTZ010000318.1 GCA_023135015.1 Candidatus Latescibacterota bacterium | reverse complement strand
AGCCATCCCAAGCTCGGCGTTGCCGATCAGGGCGGACAAGTGGTTGTTCAGTCGATTCACGATCCCGCCCAGGGAAGCTCCGCCGACTTCCTTCGGCAGCGCTGCCGTCTGTACACGGCGAAGTTCGGCCATGGTGAGACGCATCGAATATAACCCCAGGGCCAGGGTTAACAGACGTTCCCACTCCCCCTGTTCACCTTCGGAACTGTCGGCTATAAATACCAGAACCACGGTGGTGAGACCATCCAAACCCGTAAGAGGAAAGGCCGCCATGAAAGCCGGTACCTGGTTCTCGCCCAGTAACCGATAGCAGGCCTCCCTGTTGGCCAGTTGAAACTCTTCCAGGCGCCTGACTACCTGGGCACGGCCACGAACGAACACCGGTTCACCGCCGGAAGCGGTTTCAGCCACGATACCCTCACCGGGGAGGATATCAAACGCAGCAGGATCGTCATCCAGGGTCGCGCGGAAAGAACCATTGGGCTGCCTCGTAAAGGCAACGATCGACGAACCAGGTGGAAGAATTTCACCCACTTGCTTTACCAGATGATCGGTTTTCATTTCCAGAGGTTCGTTGCCGTCGAAGCGCAGCAATCCGAGAATCTTGTTGAAGCCTTTGCGCCTTGTGATATCGACTCGGGCCAGGTCGCTCTGCCGTAAGATGGCTCGGGCCAGCTTGGCGAACAAACTGATCGCCTTGAGGTCACTCTCAGATACTCTGAAAGGTCCGCCTTCACGACGGAAAAGTAATGCGTCCAAACGTCCGTGGTCGCCGATCGGATAGAGCAAAGAGGAGTGGGCAATGTATGCCTTATCCTGTTCGCCTGCGGCCTCCTGATTGATAATCAGTGGTCGCCTGCGGTCGAGGGCGTCTATAAGCGCCGTCTTGTAGTTTTCAGTGAAGTCCGAAAGCGGCTCACTCCCGCCTAGCAGTTGAAGCCCTCCGTTTACCAGTCCTACCAGATGTACTGATTGAGCACCGTGAAGCCCGACTATCGAGCGACAGATAGCCTCCGCAGCTTCCGCCGAAACAAAGGCCTCGGTTGCCCTATTCAACCGAGTTGTCAGGTCATGATGGAGTGACTGCTGGTGGTCGACCTGGTTGTGGGTGGCCGCCAGCTCCCTGGTAAGGCGAGCCGTTTTGATCTTCTCGGCCAACCATTCAATGGCCGGCGAAAGATACCGTGCCTCGCCGGGTGAGAAGGACTGGGTCGGTTCACTGAGCAGTACAAAAAGACCGATCTTTTCAGTCGAGGATATCAACGGCAGCATCAGCGCGGACCGGAATCGTGAAGTAGTTAATTTGCAGAGGTGGACGTTCAAGGACGGTCGGGTGAAGTCGTTCACCGCGAAGAGGAACATCAACGCGCTGAAGGCAATGTGGGACAAGGGCCATGGAGACAAGGACAGGCTCGGTAACATCTCCTTTGGGATCAATCCCAAGGGAAGGCTCGGTTTCCTGGAGCACTACATGGCAATGGGCGCAGTCACCCTCAGCCTGGGCGATAACGAGGAGCTCGGCGGGGAGAACAAGAGCGATGCTGGGGCTTCGGCTTCCATGTCCCGCGCTACCGTCGAGGTCGATGGCAGGGTGATACTCAAGAACGGGAAGTACACGATCTAGCTGACGTACTTGTCGATGGTCGGCGTGACCATGGGCGCGGGCATCGCCCCCTGCAGCTGATCGACCAGCTTGCCGTTGTGGAACACGAGCAGCGTGGGGATGGCCATGATCCGGAACTTCGTCGAGGTCACCGGGTTCTCGTCTACGTTCAACTTTCCGAAGACGACCTTGCCGTTGTAGGTCTGTGCGAGCTCCGCGATCACGGACGCCATCGGCTTGCAGGGAGCGCACCACTCGGCCCAGAAATCCACCAAACAAGGCAGTTTTGATTCTAACACCTCTTGCTTAAAATTCGCGTCGGTTACTGTGGTCTCAACTTTCTCAACTTCCATTTCCTTTACCTCCTGGTATAATCATCAGGTATAAGCTGGATTATACCTGATT
>JAGLTZ010000317.1 GCA_023135015.1 Candidatus Latescibacterota bacterium | reverse complement strand
ACGACCGCCGGCCTGCTCACTGGACGCTGTTTCGCTTCCGCGCTCGGGGGGGTTGACATGTCCGGTGCTGACGCCCTGCTGCTGCCTCCCAACTGCACTAACGCCGACGGGATATTTCTTGACGATGTCCGTCTGGATGAGTTCGCTGTGCATTGTCCCTGTATCGTTGAACAGGGCAGCTACGACATAGTCGCCGATATTCTTAACGTCGCCCGTAGACTCGACCGGGCCGAGCACAGAGCGAACTGAAATGCCGGTTTCCCCACTAGTGGCAATTGTCGGCCGGCCCAACGTAGGCAAGTCGACACTGTTCAACAGGATCATCCGGCGGCGCCAGGCCGTCGTGGATGAAAGGTCTGGTGTGACCCGCGACCGGATATACTCCCATGCCGAATGGGGGGGGGTGCGCTTCCGGCTGGTGGATACTGGTGGGCTGGTGCCCCATTCAAAAGATCCCATGGAGGTCGCCATCCGTGCACAGGTACGGGTGGCCATTGATGAGGCTTCACTCGTTCTCTTCGTGGCGGACGTGGAAACGGGTGTGACCGACCTGGATTCCTCGGTTGCCTCCGAGCTGTGCCGGTCGGGAAGGCCGGTGGTGCTGGCCGTCAATAAGGTGGACAACGAACAGCGTGAGGTGGACATACACTTCTTCCACGCACTCGGTCTCGGCACCCCTTGGCCCCTCTCGGCGATCTCGGGCAGGGGCAGCGGTGATCTGCTCGACGCTGTTATAAAGACTCTGTACGAGGCTGTTCCGGAAGAGGTAAGGGCCGGGGCGGCGGGTTTCCGGGAAGAGGAGAAAGGGCCTCCGAAGATCGCCGTTCTGGGCCGGCCTAATGTCGGGAAATCCTCATATGTGAACGCGATTTGCGGTACAGAGCGGGTTATCGTCAGCCCAACGGCCGGTACGACGAGGGATTCATCCGACATAGAAGTCGAGATCAACGGCGAGCCACTCGTTCTCATTGACACCGCCGGCCTGCGCCGTAAGTCGAGGGTCAGGGAGAACATCGAATATTACAGCGCTCTGCGGGCGCTTCAGAGCCTCGACAGATGCGATGTGGCCCTGCTGCTGATTGATGCCGAAGATAATGTCACGCACCAGGATGCCCGCATCCTGGTGCGGATATTACGCAGGGGGAAGGGAGCGGTGCTGGTCGTCAACAAATGGGATCTGGTGGAGAAGGAGACAGGTACGGCTGAATCGTACGAGCTTGAAATCCGGGATCGGCTCCCCTTCGCCAGATACATCCCACTCGTCTTCATTTCTTCCAAGACGGGCCAGCGTGTTGCACGAGCCCTCGATCATGCACTGCAGGCAGGTCGGACCAGACGCCACCGGATCCAGACAGCCCGTTTCAACGCCTTTATGGAATCCACTCTGAAAGGCAACGAGGCGATCACCCCTGCCATGGGGGATATGCGGATCTCGTACGCGGTCCAGGCAGGCGTGGAACCTCCCACGTTCCTATTCTTTGTGAACGACCCTAAAAAGGTAAAGCCAAACTTTAAGAGGTATCTGGAACGCCGCATACGGCAAGAATTTAACCTGACAGGTACGCCGATTCGCCTTAGCTTCAGGTCCAAGACTTGACAGCATGTGGCAGCGGGCATAACATGGCTCGATCCGACCTTGTTTTCACCCCGATTGGATAATCAAGAGAGGGCTGGGGGATTGTGATAACCCTTCTTCTGGTGCTGGTGCTTTCCTACCTGCTGGGATCAATCCCGACCTCTGTCCTGGCGGGACGGCTGATAGCCGGAGTCGATGTCCGCGAACACGGTTCCTTAAACGCCGGGGCGACCAACGTCTATCGGGTACTGGGGTTCGGGCCGGCGGCAGTTGTGGGGATCGTGGATATTTGCAAAGGTGCGGCGGCGGCCTTGCTGATCAGCACGATCCAGCTCGGCGGTCCGGCGCCGGTCAATATGACCCTCCTTCAACTCCTGGCCGGTGGGGCCGCGATCATCGGACACATCT
>JAGLTZ010000316.1 GCA_023135015.1 Candidatus Latescibacterota bacterium | reverse complement strand
GCCGGGGTGCTTCTCGGAGTGGCTCAGGTGTTCCGTTTTGAGAAGAGCACCAGGCGTTTCCGCGAACGGATCGCTGCGGGAGATATCGGCCGGCCGCTCCAGGCCAGGGCCGAATTCTGCTATGCGGGGCTCAAGCACCCGCGCGGGTGGATCAATGACCCCGGTCTTGCCTGTGGCGGGCCGATCGCGGATATAGGCGTGCACTGTATCGATGTGCTCAGGTTCGTGCTTCAGGATGAGGTGATGACGGTCCACACAAGTGCGATCGAGGATGAAGCCTCCCAGCCGTTTGAGGCGGCCGCGAGCCTGACCCTCGGATTCGAGGGTGGTACTCTGGGGAGCGTGTCGGTTTCCACCCGTTCTGAGTACCGCACTGTGCTGGAGGTCATCGGTGATGAGGGTACGCTGACCGCCTATGACGCCTTGAATGTGGAGCGTCCCCTGACCATCGAGTTCCGTAGGGGGACCGAAAGGGGAATCCTCGAACAAGAAGAAGTCAGTAACCTGGATGCATACTCTCTGCAGGTGATCGCTTTCGCGACCGCTGTTGAGGGGGGCACCGAGTTCGAAGTACCAGGGGAAGAAGGTTTGATAAACCAGCTGACCCTCGACGCAGCCTACTTAAGCATGAGGACGGGGTCTACCGAGGTAGTGCCTGTGGACTGACTTCAGACTCTCCTCAGGATGGGAAGCCCGGGGTGGGGATGTTGAAGAGGCCAGGATCCTAAAGGAAGCGACTCGTGGCCGCCGATCACCAGTGCTCCTCCCGTAATCAGCCTGTCGATCATGCCCTCCAGAAGGTCTCGCTGCATTTCGGCGTCGAAGTAGGTGAAAACCAGATTCCTGCACAGTATCAGGTCAAAGGGACCCTGGGGCATCTCCGAGCGGATATCGGAAAGCAGGAACACCACTCCGTGTCTGTACTCCGTATTCAGGCACAGGCCCATTTCAGAGGTTTCGAAGGCGGCCTCCATAATGTCCGGGGCCAGTTCCTTGAGCGAACTCGTGTTGTAGTGCCCGGTTTTAGCACGTTCCAGCAGCTTCGGTTCCGTGTCGGTCGCAATGATCTCTACCGTGATATCGGGAAAACGTTTTTCGAGGAAAGTGTGCCAGAGAATTGAGATTGTATAAGGTTCTTCCCCCGAAGCGCAGCCGGCCGACCAGATTCTCAGAGTGCCGCCGGCTGCTTGTGTTGCTTGTGCCAGATCGGGCAGTACGGAGTCGCGGAGGCATTCAAATACTTTTCGATCCCGATGAAAGCGTGAGATAGTGATACGGCACAGTCCGTCGAGTATCTCCCACTCCTCAGAATGTTTGTCAAGGTACGACCGGTAGGCATTGATGTCGCCCAGGCCGAGCTCCTTCAGCCTGCGGCTGATCCTCTTGCACACCTGACCGCGCACCTTCCGGAAACCGGCCCACCTCATCCGCAGGCGGGGCAGGGCCCATTGAAGGAATTCGACACAATCGGCGTCGTTCATGTGCTGATTCAGGTACCACCTTCGACCTCGAGCCGTCCCCAGGACAGATGTTTGATCCGTGGAGAAACATTCTGTCGTGCCATGGTCAATTCATCCGGTTCCGGAGGTTGGTTCAGATTTCGATCTGCAAGCCGGTCCGCGCCATCTCGCACACGACCGACCCTCTGGTTTTACCGGCCGCCTCTTCAGCCAACTTCAGCATCTCATCCACCTGGTCGTCGGCACGGTCCTGGTTGAGATGCCAGAGCAGGAGTTTCTTTGCCCCTGCTTCGATGGCCAGGCGCACTGTATCCAGGTACACCGAGTGCCCCCAGCCGCGTGAAAAAGCCTCGTATTCCTCCAGCATGTACTCTGCATCATGTATCAGCAGATCTACACCTTCAACGAATCGGGCATAGTCATCGAAGCTTCCGCCCTTCGGGTGAGAGAAGGAGAGTTCATTGTCGGGGAAAAAAGCGATTCTGCGGTCCTTTTCGGTCAGCTTGAATCCGTAGCCGTAGTTGGGATGATTGAGGAGAGTGCTCTTGCAGTGAAGCCCGCAGAATTCGATCTCCGGTGGACACTCACCGTCGAAGATGAGCTCGGCCGAGACATCCTCCAGGTTGACAGGGAAAAACGGAGGCTGCATGGTGGCCTTGAAGATGCTCCTTACCGACTCCTGGGCGTTTGTGCACCCGTGAATGTAGATGGTTGTACCCGCTTGATAGAGTGGCTTGAAGAAGGGGAATCCGAG
>JAGLTZ010000315.1 GCA_023135015.1 Candidatus Latescibacterota bacterium | reverse complement strand
GGTCCCAGAGGGATGTAGCGGAGCTCGTTGTCCTCTCCCGGCACAGGGGTAAGCGGCTGCGGGGCAGCATAACGGACCATCTCACGGCCGTAGAAATCAAGGAAGTCGATGGCTTCGGCCACATCGGCGTCGGCCTCCACCCACGACTTGCTCGTCTCGAAGACCATCCAGGCGGCCAGCTCCAGCCGCCTCTCAGTCATCAGGTCGGCGCCCTTCCATGCCAGTTCCGCCCTCTCCCACGGGTCGGTCCACTTCCAGGTCTCGAAGGTCTCGACAGCGGCCTCGATGGCCATCTCCGCCTCCTCCCGGCCTGCCTTGGCGAACATGCCTATCAGTTCGGAGGGTCTGGCCGGGTTGTACGCCGGCAGTTTCGCTTCGGTCATGACCTCCTTGCCTCCGAGAATCAGAGGGTAGGTCTTGCCGAACTCCGACCGCACCTTCTCGAGAACGTCCTTCATAGCCCGGACGTTCTCTTCTTTGGTGAAATCGGTCAGCGGAATGTTGCGAAACTCCCCCCGCTTTTCCATTACCTCTTCTGGCCAGGTTGCAGGTATCGCGTTGGTCACAGTTCCACTCGTTGACATCGGGACAGCTCCTTAATAATTAGGGTCGGGTAAACCCGCCTGTCAGCCCGCCGCTACCTTTTCCATGGACACTGTCTCTGGTTCACCGCCCGCCGGGCTCATCGACGGTGATTACAGGTTCGTCGTCCACCAGGTAGGCCTTGAACCAGTCTATATATTCGTTCAGCCGCCGCACAAGAAGCCACGGCTCACCGGTCCTGGAGAGACCGTGTGAAGAGTCGGGGAAGAGGATCATCTTCACGGGTACGTCGTTCTTCTGCAGCGCTCTGTACCACTGCTCACCTTCCGCAAGGGGACAGCGATAGTCGTTGATGCTGTGGACGATGAGGGTAGGCGTCTTCACCCTGTCGGCCCACACTATCGGGCTCAACATCATTGCCAGCTCGTAGCTGCCCTCGTCGTCGCTGCTGAAAGGCCACGGTTTGCCACCAAATTCCCGCTCAACCAGGCCCGAGGCGTCCGATACCCCGTAGAAGCTGATCCAGTTGCAGATGCTGCGGGCGGTTATGGCGGCCTTGAACCGGTCGTTGTGGGCGGTTATCCAGTTGGTCATGAACCCTCCGTACGAACCCCCGGTCACGCCCAGGCTCTCCTCATCCACGATACCGCGTTCGATGACCAGATCGAGCGCCTGCATGTAGTCCTTGTAGTCATCTATACCCCACGCCTCCATGATCATGTTGGAGAAGTGCCTGCCGTAGCCACCCGATCCGCGGGGGTTTATGTAGAGCACGAACATCCCCTGAGCGGCGAGCATCTGGAACTCCGGGAACCAGGTCTCGCTGTAGCGCGAATGCGGCCCGCCGTGGATGGATAGCACAAGGGGGTACTTCCTTCCCTCCTCGTAGTCGAGCGGATACATCAGCCAGCACTCGATCTCGGGGCGCTCCCCACGAGAGGCTTCATGCGTCATCATGTACTCCACGCCCCTCCTGCGAAGCCGCTTCAACCAGTTCTCGTCGTGGCGGGCGCCCATGAAGGTGAACCGCTCGACCCCGGAGAGCCTTACCTCCTTCATCCACTCGACATTCGCCTCACTTATCCGCCGCTCACCTGTACCGTCGATATTCGCTACATAGGCCTCCCCCGGCATCTCGGCAGTATTTTTAATAAAAGCCATCCTGGCCATATCGCGGTCGAAGCTGACACTACTGAACGAATGGCGCCCGCTTGTGACCTTCTCATAGCCGCTTCCGTCGGCGGTGATCTTCATGACCTGGGTCTGACCCCCGATTGAGGAAGTAGTCAGCAGGTAGCTGCCATCAGACGACCAGTTGAGGGATCCGAAGCCGTAAACCCAGTCCTCCCCGATATCGGCCACCCTCTCTCCGCTGACCGTGATGACCCGGACGATCGACGGCTTATCCCGGTCATCCGTGATGTTGTAGACGAGTTTTGAACCGTCGGGAGACATCGAGACACCTCGTATGGATCCTTTGTCTATGGCAATCTGCTTGGCCTCTCCGCCTTCGGTAGGCAGAAGGAATATCCCTATTTGTGAAAATCGTCCCCTGAAGGAACCCATCTGTTCCTCTGATTCCTCCCGCTCTTCCTTCTGTTCGAGGTCCACGGTGTAGATGATGTAACGGCCGTCCGGGCTATAGCCCTGGAATGACTTGTCCCACGGATCGTAAGTGAGCTGCTTTGCTTCCCCCCCCTCCTCCAGGCCGTGAGCCGGCATCCGGAAGAACTGTGTGTAACGCTCAGGCCCCTCCTCTTCACCACCCCGGCGCCCACGTTGCTGTGACATTTGAGTGAACTCCAGCCGGCCGTCACGCTTGTAGCTG
>JAGLTZ010000314.1 GCA_023135015.1 Candidatus Latescibacterota bacterium | reverse complement strand
CAATGCTTCGGTGACAGCATTCAGTTCTGGTCGGAACTGATGAGCCATCCCAACTACGATGCCTTCTGGAAGGCGCGTGATCCGAGGCCCTACCTGACGGACATACAGCCTGCCGTAATGGTCGTTGGCGGCTGGTTCGATGCCGAAGACCTCTACGGACCGCTCCGCACGTACGAAGCCATCGAAGAGCAGAGTCCCACCACCGAAAACATCATCATCATGGGGCCCTGGTCTCACGGACAGTGGGCTTCCGGTGATGCCGACAACCTGGGGAATGTCCACTGGGGAACGAACACTTCCACCTATTTCAAGGATGTTGAACGGCAATTTTTCAACTACTACCTCAAGGATCAAGGCAACCTGGACCTGGCAGAAGCCACCATGTACGATACGGGCACTACCGAATGGCGCGAGTTCGACACCTGGCCGCCGGAGAATACGGTAGTGAAGAAGCTCTATTTCCAACCAAATGAAGGACTCTCTTTTTCGCCGCCCGATGTGACGGATAGCTTCGATGAGTACGTGGCCGACCCAATGAAACCGGTGCCCTACACCGAAGATGTTCATTTACGGCGTACCACTGAGTACATGAATGATGACCAGCGCTTTGCTGCCCGCCGGCCGGATGTAATGGTATATGAGACGGAAGCACTGACGGAGGACATCACCCTCACCGGGCCGATCGTCGCCGATCTCTTCGTCAGTACCACCGGCACGGGTGCGGACTACGTGGTCAAACTAATTGATGTATTCCCGCACACGCTGGATGATTACCCCACAAATGATAAACAGGTGCCCATGCCCGGCTACCAGATGCTGGTGAGGGGCGAGGTACTTCGAGGGCGCTTTCGCAATAGTTTTGAGAAGCCGGAACCATTCGTTCCAGGCGAGGTGACGTCCGTGCGTTTCGAGATTCCCGATTTAGCCCATACATTCAAGAAGGGACACCGGATCATGGTCCAGGTACAGAACTCCTGGTTCCCCCTGGTTGACCGCAACCCGCAGAAGTTTGTCAATATCTACGAATGCGACGAGAGCGATTTCCAGAAAGCTACACACCGCATCTACCACGATACCCGGCGGCCATCGCATCTGGAGGTGACGGTGCTAAGCAAATAGAAGTCCACAAGATCAGCAGAGATAAGCCAGGCATAAGTTATCGGGCTCCTCCTCCCGATTTCTACTTCATCGTATTCCGCTCTACGTATACGGCACCACCAACCTGCAGAATAGGGATGATGATCCCTATGGGTACCTCAGTAGCTGAGGCGATAGCCATCGATGCGAGTCCTCCCAGTAAAAGCATTCCATAGGAACTGCCGATGGCAGCACCAAGGTTACCTCGAGCACCGTTTCCTAAATGCGCACCTATCCCTATACCGAGTGGCTCGAAGACCAAAAACCCGAGCCCAAATACACCTAACTGGTCCCATCCCTCTGCACCAGAAAGCGGGACAAGAGCGAGGGCGGCTGCAATCCCTGCCACGCCACCAACAACTCCTCCAAGAACGGAAGTGATGATCGTACCATCGAATCCTCTAGTAGAATCGATCCGGGAGGACTGTTTATTTAATTCGATCACTCCTGTCTGTATCTGTATAAGAAGATGAGCAGGAGTTGGTGAGTACAGAGCCTGCCTGATCGGTCCGATCTGCATATGATCGGATAGTGAGTATTTCAGACTGTTCTGACCCAAGGCGGAAGTGACTCCAAACGTGACAAGGAGCACCACCGCTGCAGGAATGGATCTTCCGGAATGTGTCATCGGTATATTCACCTCCTATACGATTGAGTTAGAATCTGATACCGATCCCGGCGCTCACAACGGTCTTGTTGAAATTTATCCGGGTACGTGGAATCGATGCGCTCCCTCCCCCCCACCCATTGGTGGTGAAGGGACCGACTTCGGCTGATCCCGCGTACCGGTAATGAAATGCGATATCGAAGAACCATCTTGTTCGGGCGGGGAAAGTCAGACCTGCTTCCAGGACGAATCCGATTCGTGTCTTCCGGAAACCGGGGCCGCCTGACGCATCTTCTCGCTGGACTTCAAGCTTGTGGAGAGCTGGACCGATCCCGATCCTAGCGACCTCTCCTGCGATTAGAGAGGGTATAAGAGCGGTTGTGGAGTGTGATTCTTTGAGGAAAATATACTTGCCGACATCCCCATTATATCCATGGATACTTCCAGCTCCTGCAGTACCGGTGAATAGTCTGATGGCAAGTCGGTTCGAGTACCGATAGCAGAGAGTGATTGAGGAGGTTAACGCCGGATAGCTTTGCGGGTGCTTAATCGTCCCGCTGCCGAATAGCCAACGGGTGGTGGGATCGTCAAATCCGCTGGCCCGCATCGATTTAATGATTTCTTCAGACAATCCGCCATCATAAAGAGTGGCGGTGGCGGTAAATGACCAACGCTTCAACATGATCTGTGTATCCTGCCCGTTGTTGGTCTGGGCATGCACAACCATTGGAAAAATCAGGATAAGCAGGACCACTATGTCTAGCCGATGTGTCATTTTAGCTACATGGGTCATGCCGTGCTTCCCCAGATATGAGTCATTCAATCTCAACCATATGATCTGCTAATTCGTCAGGGTGGCAAAACGTATACCAAGACTCCCAACAAAATGTTATATGAAGTCTAAGTCCTTGCCATAAGGGAAGTTAAGTAAACAATGGATACTTGTTGAGCAGAGGCAAAGAAGGCGTAAACTAGTCTATACGTTACTTGACCGTCACATGTCCTGTTGCATCCCTGCAACGGCTTATTTGTTCTACACCCAAGTCTCAGTCTCTACAGACCTTTGACGTAGCATATGGTACCTTGATTTACTAATCCAATGTACCGGGACTAACTCCTCTAACACGAGAAACAGGGCAACTGATCCGTGAGCTCAAAGACGCTCCGGACCATGCGGTTCTGCAAATGATGCAATCTTACCGTGAGGGCAACTGGCAGGAGATGGACGGTTAGCAAGTACCACCTTGCCGGCAAGAGCGTTTCACCGATTGGGTATCGCCCAGTTTATACGTGACCCTTCCATGGATCTCCGGGGAGGAGAGCTATCAGTTCCTGCAGTACATATTCGGCCGCTTCTGCAGCATCCCATGTGAAATCGGGTGCGATGAGTGACCCGATATCCATCAGAAACCTCTCATCAGACAGTTTCTCATCAAGGTTCATCTCCATCAAGGCACGGCTCACGCTCAATCCCTGATGCTCCATATAGCGCAGAAAACACTCGACAACAATCTCAGTGGACACCGCGGCCAGACGGTCAGCGGCAAACAAGTCAAACAGGTCCCTTCCCTTCTTTCGTTGATAGAGTGCTCTGAGTTTGGTGCCGAGCAGTTCCTCGAGTTGAAAGGTCTTGACTGCGGCCGTGGCATTAAACCAACGCGATTGCACAGCGAACTCGCGCTCTTCGACGCCGAGAACCGTAAGGTGTTCACGTGAATTGATCTCGATCTTGAGCCGCATTGGCAAAGACGGCTGGCCTTCACTGTTCATACGGTAGATCAGTGATACGCTGTCGGTCTTGAGCATACGCTTCGGCGTACCCAGCCACGGATCGAGGTCGCTCCTTATCGAATCGATCACATGACCGATAGGCTCAGGTGACAACTGCACCAGATCGATGTCATCTGAATAGCGAGCGGGCGGGTGGAGATGTAGCTTATACAGAGCCGTTCCACCCCGGAAGGCGAGCGCTCTGCTTACTACTGGATTCTGGAACACCTCCACGACCGCACGGCTGAGGATCAGATCCTGTTCGACCTGGGCATCCTGGACCCATGGCGCCTGTGAACGCCATTCGGTAATGTAGTCGAACGGGATCAAAGTTCCGGCTCCACATGCTCATTCAGGAGCAGTTTCCACCGCGGATCTCGTTCAGTGGACAAGACCGGCCGTCCAGGACTAAGCGGCACATATTCTTTCACCGACCTCCCCACGTGCTGAGCCAGAGGTTCCGCAATATCCGCTCTACCTGTGAGATCCAGCAGGTAACCGAGGCGCTGGGCCCAGGGTAACGGCGAATGCGCACTTCCTCCGACTAGTTTGTCCGGATCGATCTGTTCCGCCAGTTCAGCGAGCACGGTCGCTACATTGGACAATCCGCCGCAGTACCCCGTATAACCGAGCAGATCGAACGCTGTGGCCTCAGGAGACGACACCTGGAGCACCCCTCGCAGGGTGTTTTTCAATATAATGCAGACGTCGGCCGCGTTGTGCCGGACGATGAACCCGATCCGTACCCGACCGCATTGAATCGCGGCACGGCTCTTGTTCACGACGACTTGGAAGATCTGCGGTGCCTGATGGGTTGCCCCGTAGTACTGAGCTGCCGTAAGCAAACCGGCATAATAATGGGATCCGTAGTACGTCATGAGTTGTGGAACGAACTGCTCGGCTGGCAGGCATCCCAGCACACGGTATTCAGGTGGTACGACCAAGTGGAATCCGCGAGAAGGGGTTGCCAGATGACCCTTGTCGCGCAATCGACGGATAGCGGCCCGGACCGCATCAGGTGATGAATCCAGAGCCTCGATCGCCTCCTGGGTTATAAACTGATATTGCCCTTTCGACGCAAGATCCTGGATGTAATAGTAGAGTTCCATGTGCCCGATCTCCGGATTGATGAAGTGAATATAACATATTATGGCGTATTCGTCAAATAAATCCGGATTTCATCGCAATTAAGCATCGCAACCGTTCCGCATCGAAGGCTGTACCCCCGAAAAACTTCGTCTGCCCTGAACCGCAACGTGCTACGGATGCCCTGCCTCTAGTGTTTCGCCGGCTTATGCCGAGTGCTTCCCTATGAAACAGCTTGAAAACGATCTACAGTGTAAAACCGAAAGCACAGATTTGTATTCCATTTGCGACCTGCTTTTGTCCGCTCCAGATAGTATTTTATTCGGTGATTTGAAGTGGGACCCGTAAAAGGGGGTACACGCAGAAGTCCGTCTATACTCTGGCAGGAGAAGATTATGCAGGTGAGAAAGTCAGCACCTCGCGACCGTTACCAGGCTTTTGTCCGGAAGGATCTGATGAGCCTTTCGCAGTTTCATCATCTGGACCCGGACGAGCGTCTCGCGATGCTGGCGGTCTCGGCCGTACTGCCTTTCAGGACCAACCCATATGTCATCGAGGAACTGATCGACTGGGACGATATTCCCGATGATCCCATTTATCAACTGACCTTCCCCCAGCGGGGGATGCTGCCTGAATCCGACTTCGACCGCATGGTAGACCTCATTCAGCGCGGAGCACCATCCACGGATCTGAAATCCGCCGCAAACGAGATCCGCTACCGCCTCAATCCCCATCCTGCGGGTCAGATTCAACACAATGTTCCTCATTACAAGGGCAAGCCTATTCCGGGCATGCAGCACAAGTATTGGGATACGGTTCTCTTCTTTCCCACCCAGGGGCAGACCTGTCACGCCTTCTGCACCTACTGCTTCAGGTGGGCACAGTTCGTTGGAATCGAAGACCTGAAGTTCTCCAGCCACGAAGCGGACCTGCTCCATGCCTATTTGAGAGAAAATACCGAAGTTCATGAACTCCTTATGACGGGTGGCGACCCGATGGTGATGCGCACAACCCACCTGCGCAGGTATATAAAACCCCTGCTGGAGCCCGGATTCGACCACATCCGCCATATCCGCATTGGCACGAAGGCTCCGGCGTGGTGGCCTCATCGTTTTACTTGCGGAGAAGATGCTGATGATTTTCTACGGTTAATCGAGGAGATACGTTCAGCCGGCAAACTGGCCTCAATAGTCGCCCACTATTCGCACCCGGTGGAATTGTCAACATCTGTCGCCCGCGATGCTGTTCGACGCATTCAGGATGCCGGTGGGATAATCCGCACCCAGGCCCCGATAATCCGTCATGTTAATAACTCGGCAAGCATCTGGGCCGAGCTGTGGACCACGCAGACGGCCCTGGGATGCGTACCATACTACATGTTCGTAGAACGCGACACGGGTGCGAAAGATTACTTCAGCGTCCCGCTCGCCAGGGTTCTGAGGATTTTCAGAAAGGCCTCCCGTTCGGTATCGGGGCATTGCCGCACGGTCAGGGGGCCGTGCATGAGTGCTCTTGCCGGGAAGGTAATGATAGACGGGGTTACGGAAGTGAATGGAGAAAAGGTCTTCGTGTTCAAAATGCTGAGGGGGCGAAATCCGAAGTGGGAGAGGAAACCCTTCTTTGCCCGCTACAGTGAAACGGCGACCTGGCTCGACGACCTCGAGCCGGCATTCGGCCAGGACAAGTTCTACTACGAAGATGAACTCCAGGCGCTATTGAAAAACGGATTCAGGCAGAGTGTACGCGGGGGTAAGGAGATTGCCCACTGCGGGGAGGTTTCTAGGGCTCGAAGATCAGTCTGAGTCCCGCAGAGGCAGGGCATCCGTAACACGTTGCGGTTCAAGGCAGACGAAGTTTTTC
>JAGLTZ010000313.1 GCA_023135015.1 Candidatus Latescibacterota bacterium | reverse complement strand
ATGCCACTCCTACACGCATCGTATTCAGTCCGAGAGCGGCGTTGATACATACGCCTGTGGAGGGAATCGTCCTGCGCATATCGGCCGGAAGGGGATTTCGGGCTCCCAGCGTCGCCGAGATGTTCACCTCTATGGCTACCACCGGTTTCCAGGTGATTCCGAATCTGGAGCTGGAGCCGGAGACTGTATGGAATGGAGAAGCAGGCGGAAGCTGGATGCCTCTTCCCGTTTTCAGGGTAGAGGGATCAATTTTTTATAACCGGTACTCCTCGATGATCGAAGGGGTTCTGCGACCTGACGGCAATATTCAGTTCCGTAACCTGCATAAGGCCCGCCTGCAGGGAGTGGAGGTGAGTGCACAGGCTACCATCCCCTCCGGATGGCTCCGCAGTGCGGCCTCCTATCTTTGGCTTTCAACCCGAAGCCTGGATGACGGGAGGCGGCTGGCCTACAGGCGACCCAGGCGGGGCAGTCTCACCGTGGAGGTGCTGGGTGGGTGGTGGAGCCTTGCTGCGGATTTACTGTACGGGGCGACCGTGGATCGAACGGCGATGTATGAGTACGACCGCCGCATCCCGTTCTACAGAATGGACACACGGTTTTCTGTGCGCCTGACAGGTATGAGGATCATTGTTCAGGTACGCAACCTCACCGAGTACGCCTACACGGATATTGAACGCAACCTTTCCCCCCCGCGTGAGTGGCTGATGTCACTCGAGTGGTCATGGTAGCTGTCCATTGGAAGATCCCCCTCTCTGCAACGCTCCTCTTTTTTCTTTTCTTCCTCCTTACCGCCACCATCACCTGTTCAGGGCCCACCGCCGCAGATCAGTGGGATGTGGTTGACCGTGTCATTGACGGTGACACCCTGATCCTGGAGGATGGAAGGCGGGTCCGCCTGATGGGGCTCGATGCCCCGGAGATGGATTTCGGAGGTGGAACCCACGAGTGTTTTGCACCTGAGGCAACCGCTTTCCTGAACGAGTTGGTAGGGACGGCGGGCGGGCGCCTTCGTCTCGAGTTAGATGAAGTGGAGTTCGATATTTACGGCCGCACTCTGGCCTACCTGTGGGATCGGCAGGGCCGTATGCTCAATGAGGAGATTCTGCGGGAAGGATACGCCGTTTATATGCCCGACAGCGACGCCGTACGGTGGCGGGAGCGGCTGCGCCTGGCCGGCGAGGAGGCCATGCTGGCCCAGCGGGGGCTCTGGCATCCGGATGCCTGCCCATCCCATTAAAAGGAGTTTCCCCTTGCTATTGTGTAGTGTGCTGTATTACGAAGTTTCAGGAAACCGTACAGCCGGGGTGGAGTCACACCGGCTGAGGGAATACACATCGGTTCGCCTGCAAAGGATTTTCGCGTGAAGCCCGACAACGAAACCCGTTCAAGTAAGATCATTACCAAAGTCCGGGGCATGAAGCTCCATACCCAGATCCTGATAGCACTCGTCCTTGGAGCCGTGCTCGGACCTCCCCTCGGGAATATCGCCGTATTGATCAAACCGCTGGGAGACGCCTTCATCAATCTGCTTGTGATGGTGGTTGTGCCGCTCATCATGTCCTCCCTGATCGTAGGCACCGCAAGTCTCGGGAACCTGCGTAAGCTGGGACGCATAGGGCTCAAAACGGTTGTTTATTATCTGTTCGCTACTGCTCTGGCGGTGGCATTCGGCCTTGGTGCGGGACTGGCCTTCGGGCCCGGCCGGGGCATGGATGAAGAGGTGAAGGACAGTATAAAGACCGAGTATGCGGAAGACGCCGCCGCACGAGTCGAGCAGGCTATAGCGCAAAGGGAACGGGGCTCCATAGGCGATTTCCTTGTGAGGATTATTCCCCGGAACCCGTTCAAAGCGATGGCCGAGACCGATTTCCTGGGGATCATCTTCTTTTCCCTCCTTTTCGGAATCACTCTTACCATGCTGGCCGAGGAGAAACGAAAACCAGTTGTCGATGTGCTGAACTCTGTGAACGATGCGATGATCGTCATGGTGAAGATGGTCATGAAGGTCGCGCCGATCGGAGTCTTTGCGCTGATCGCTTCGGTCGCGGCTCAGTTCGGATATCAGGTACTGTATATACTGCTGAAATACGTAGTAATCGCCGTTGGGACGATGATTGTCTTCACGTTCACTTTTTACCCGGTGACCCTCCGTCTATCCGGTATGCCTCCCGTGCTCTTCTTCAGACGTTTTTACGAGGTGATGCTCTTCGCTTTCTCGACTTCTTCCAGCAACGCAACCCTTCCACTTAACCTTCAGGTATCGGAGGAGGATCTCGGAGTCTCCAGCGAAGTTGCCTCCTTCGTGCTGCCCCTGGGCGCAACCGTCAACATGAACGGCACGGCCATCTATCAGGGTGTCAGCGTTATATTTATCGCCCAGGTGGCGGGATGGGATCTGGGCGTGATGGATCTGCTAACCGTGATCATTATGGCTACCCTGGCATCTATTGGGGCGGCGGGTGTGCCGGGAATCGGCATGGTCACCCTGACGCTGGTTCTCACACAGCTGGGGATTCCGCTGGAGTGGATCGCACTGGTCGTCGGTGTGGAGCGTATTCTCGACATGACCCGCACCGCGGTGAATGTGACCGGTGATGCAGCGTGCGCTGTGTGGATCGCAAAGACGGAGGGGGAACTTAATATCCCTCCGGTGGATACCTACTGATTTCCGGATGGAAACGGCCCTTTTCCGCGATCTCGGCGTCAGTCTGCCGGATCTCTTGTGCGGCGTACAGTCAGTACGCCTCCGCGTGATCCGTTGACTTCCTTGACCTCGCGGAAAATTTCCTGTTTCCAGACTGGAACCTTCTGAACTGGTGCACTAAGTCCAGATCAGTGCAATAACCGTATAGAAGACCATACCGAATCCTGCGGCGATAGTGGCGATCGGCATTTGTGTCATCACGTGGTCCATATGGTCGGCACCGGTGGCGAGGCTTGAGAGGATCGTCGTGTCACTTATAGGCGAACACTGGTCACCATATACAGCCCCGCCCAGGACCGCCGCGAAGCAGAGCGTCATGAAGAGCGGATCGGGGTTTACCGCCCAGGCCAACGGCATTGCAATAGGGAAGACAACAGCGTAGGTGCCCCAGGAAGATCCAACTGCGAAGGCCGTTACCATGCATACAAGCATGAAGATAGCGGGCAGTAGAAACGGGACGATGATCTCGGCGGTGGTGCGGATTAGAAAGTTGGCCGTCCCCAGCGATCCCGAGACCTTGCCGAGTGTGACGGCAAGCGCGAGGATTATTGCTCCCAGCGTCACTCCTTTGACACCGTCCAGGAATCCTTCGATGACCTCATTAAGGCGCATGCCCTTCATCAGAGCCACAAGCATGGCCGAAAGCACAGCCAGGACGAAGGCTTCGTTGATGGGGACGCCCTTACCCAGGATGTAGGGGATGATCGCGACGGCCAGCAGGGTGCCGATCGGCACCACGAAGTCGATGTTTCCTGTCTTGTAGCTGTCCGGCACCTTTAGCTCGGTCAGCTCCCGGCTCGACATCGTATGTGCGTCTGGGCGGTCCAACTCACCGGTGGCCTTCACCCGTTCGATGGCCCGCTTCATCTTGCTGAAAACGAATGGGTTTACTTCGAGAGCGAAGGTGTAGGTGAAGAGGAC
>JAGLTZ010000312.1 GCA_023135015.1 Candidatus Latescibacterota bacterium | reverse complement strand
GCCGGGCCAAGACCCGGAGCATCGACCTCAAAGATCGCACCGGCAAGACCATTCTCGTAGTAACCCCTCCTGAAATGGACCCGCGATTTCAGTACGATGATGTCCATGCTTTCCAGCGGTATGCCGAGCGGTCTGAAAATGCTCGTGTCGGTGACCTGGTGCAGCAGAGGGGTAAGGATAACGCGGTTGTTATCACCGAAGAAGAGCACGGCCACCGTTTCGAAGCGACCGTACCGGCCCAGGTATTCTACATTTGCGTCGATTGTGACCGGGTTTCCTGCAAACCTGTCTGCATAGCCTCCCACTTTTATGGTAATCCTGTCGCCTGCAGCGGCCATTGATTTGATCTCCTCGATCGCATTGCCGTCCGCGATGGTGGCGATACAGAAGTTCCTGCCGCCCTGGCGGATCAGTTCCTCCAGGATATGCGTGGAGTTGCCCGTCCTGTCGGCGTGGTCGGCGATAACAACCGGGGTCCTACCCTCCTGGGCCGCCGCAATGGCTAATGAAACTCCCTCTTCAGTTTTTGGAAGCTTCTTGCCGGCGAATTCCTCCCTTACCCTCCAGATGTAGTCGGACACATCATCCGCGATACGGTCGGCCATTTCCTGATCGTTATTGGTCACAACCATCACGGTGGCTCCCACATCCGGTACATCGGCGTAGGCGAACCCGAACGCGACCGAGACGAAAGCATCCCTCACCCTGCACTCCCACCTGCGGGCGCGCTCCATGATCTCCATGGCCGGGGAAACACCCGTCCCCTGGTAAACGCTGGGAGTTATCACTCCCGGTTTCCTCGTCGCCGTGGTCGGCTTGTAGGTCCCCCGGATAATCCTGATCATCATCCTCGCGGCCCGCTCCCCATGGAGTGCGGAGTCGTAGTGCGGGTAGCGCTTGATGATCAATACTGCGTCGGCGGCATCGGAGAGTTCGTGGTCTTCATTGGCGTGCAGATCGAGGGTAACCACTATAGGAATATCACCCACGGCCCCCCTCAGCCGGCGGATGAGTTCGGCCTCCGGTTTGGGAACGCCTGTAACGGCCATCGCGCCGTGTAGGGATAGGTACAACCCGTCCAGGTGTCCTGCCTTTCTCAGGTCGTCCGCCATACCGTATGAGTATTTGTCGAAAGCCTCGGCCGTAATCCAGCTGCCGGAAGAGCCACCCTTTGCGTTACGGGGAGAATAGATGCCTACAAGCTCCACACCACTGTATTCCCCGCAACGGTCAACAAATCCCTGGATATAAGAGTCTGCCCGCAGAACCTCTTCGCCCCGCATCGGAGGGCCGTAGTACTCCCACTCTTCTATGCCGGTCGGGTTGGGGCAGAAGGTACAGGTCTCGTGTGAGAACGTTGCAACTCCAATCCTGATGGTGTCATTGCCCGAGACCGGTCCCTGCTTGTCTCCTGTACCAGCCACACCCAATGCCAGAGCCGGGACCAGTATCGCGCCTAGAATCACTCCCCATGACTTCATTCCGGTAACTCCTTCCGATGCAATTTTCTTATGACCCGCACCAGTTCACTTCCCCGGTCAGGCCCTCGCCGCAGCGTCAGGAATGCCGGAGCACCGATCAGGAGCCAGGCTCCTGAGCTGTCGGACGTGACCATCGGGGGTTCAGGGTGGAGGAATATAGAGGTTGCATCCACGATTTCTAGGGCGCCGACACCCTCCAGATCCCCCACCTCCCGAAGCACCAAGCCCGTGTCCGCGACGGCGTCGGAGTATGCAAAGGCCAGGTCAACACGCATCGGTTCAGCATCGCCGAACACCAGCATTCCGCCCCTGATCAACAGATCATATGTGAACCCTCTGTTGGGGGGCAGGCTTTCATAGGCGCTGATATCGGCTCCCTGGTAGGTTGAGCTGGCAATTGCATCGAGGGCGGTCAGAAGTGCCGCAACGTTGACGGCCCTGAGACGCTGCTTCTCCGGGTCGTCATCCAGTACGCCCGATTCTATCAGGACTGTGCTGGTCCCCCATTGCTGCATGAGGTCGCCGAACGCCCGGGGGTTGAAGGCGTCGCCGTACCTGGCGATGCGTCCCGGCAGCTCGGTCTGGAGTGCTTCTGCGATCGTCGCCGCTAACATGCGCGCCCGCGCCCTTACCGGGCCCCAGCTCTTTTCCACGTCCGCAGCGGGCGCCAGCAACGCAATGGCCGCACGTGGGCCACCCTCCCCGGCATAAGTGTGCGGGCCCTGGTCATGAAGGTTGAAGCCGAACTGCGGTTGAACCCGGTCTCTGACCTCCTTCAAC
>JAGLTZ010000311.1 GCA_023135015.1 Candidatus Latescibacterota bacterium | reverse complement strand
CGTCGTGCACGCAGAACTTCATGATATTGAAGATTATTCCTGTCGTTTCGCTCAATCCCTCTACCTCGTAGT
The DNA here is from genome assembly GCA_023135015.1 of Candidatus Latescibacterota bacterium. GTDB lineage: Bacteria > Blakebacterota > Blakebacteria > Blakebacterales > Blakebacteraceae > JAGLTZ01. The sequence continues at coordinate 2,592 of JAGLTZ010000311.1, read as the reverse complement.
CTTTACCACTTATTTTCCACAACCTGCAGCCAGCATGTTATTCTCGCCCCGACAGCGGTCCAACATTTTTCGTGTAATTCCTCAACACAAGGAGTATCGTTCTAAAAAAACGAAAACTACAAACAAGATAGCTATGATACCTGCATGTCAGGAATTTGATGAGACGCGGCTCGGACCCTACCTCCGGGCCAATGCCATCGAAACCGAGCACCAGCTTGCCATAATACATGTGGTCATAGGTATTCTGGGATGCGCGGTCAGTGTCTTCCTTGTCTGGAAAGATCTGCTGCCTCTCCTGGTACCGGGCTGGTTTTATCTGTCCGGTCTGTTTTTCTTCCTTGTTTACGCTACGGTCTACATTATCTGGGCGCCTTACCGTAAATACAGCCTCTGGATAACGGCCGGGGTGATAACTCTTCTGGATCTGTCAATCGCAACCTTGATCATACTGAATACCGGCGGACTTGGGAGCACCTTCTGGGGGCTGTGGGCTGCAGTCGCTCTTACTTATATCATCCGCTTCCGGTTTGGATGGATAGAAGGGATCGTCACGCTCCTTCTTTTGTCAGGGACGTTCGTCCTGGCCGGAAACATGGCTGCCGAATCCGACATTCCATCACATGGCGCAATCGTCGGTGTTGTATTCTCCCTGATAGCGATTCTATCCAGCGGCTACATTCTGGTCAGCAGAGAACGGAAAGCGGTAAGGCAAGGGATGATGGCCGAATGTGAGACTATTCACCGTATCGTGAATACCGTTCAGCATGAAGTAAACAACCCTCTGACCGTGGCAAGCGGCAACCTGCAGCTGCTGAAGGCTGAGACGACAGAAGAAACGTTTATGTCACGGATGGATAAGATAGAAGAAGCTCTGGCGCGTATCGGCACCGCCGTTGAGCAACTCAGTGAACTGCAGGAGGATCACGCCATCACCGGTGAGGGTCTTGTGGAACGCTATCCACTCCGTGAAGAGCAGAAGTCTCTCGGCGAAGAATGATGAAGCTGCCCGACAGAATAGATGAAGCTCTCCTGGAGCGGCTCGCCCGGAGGGTAACTGTCACAGGGGAGGACCGCGAACTGCTGGATATCGAGGCACCCTATACCGGCGAAACCTTCGGTACTCTCCCCATGGGGACAGCCGATGACGTCTCGGAGGCCGCCCGTCAAGCACGGGCGGCTCAGCAATCATGGTCGAAACAATCCTTCAGGGAACGGGCCCGCATCTTCCTCAGATTCCACGACCTGATATTCCAGAGAAAAGACGAGATACTCGACCTGATACAGCTGGAGACCGGCAAGGCCAGAAATCACGCCTATGAGGAAATCGGTGACGCAGCAATTGTAGCCCGCTACTACGCCTTCAACGCCCGTAAGCACCTGAAGAGCAGGAAGAGGAAGGGCATCTACCCGATTCTTACAGCCACGAGGGAACAACATGCCCCCGTGGGCCTCGTCGGATTCATCACCCCCTGGAACTATCCCCTGACCCTCGGGATCACAGATGCCATTGCAGCGCTTATGGCCGGAAACGGCGCGCTCCTGAAACCAGACAGGCAGACTCCTTTCACCGCCCTGTGGGCCGTCGACCTGCTCTACCAGGCCGGCCTGCCGGCAGATCTCTTACAGGTCGTGGTCGGTAAGGGCTCGGTGCTCGGTCAGCCTATCATCGAAAGCGTCGATTATCTGGCATTCACGGGAAGCACCGGGACGGGTCGCCTGCTCGCGGCCGCGACCGGGGAGAAACTCATCGGCTGTACGATGGAGCTGGGTGGTAAAAACCCGATGGTGATCCTCGACGATGCCAATCTATCCAGGGCGGCGAGGGTGGCGGTATGGGACTGCTTCTCATCGACAGGCCAGCTCTGCGTATCCATCGAGCGTATACTCATCCAGTCGACGATCTATGATGAATTCGTCCGCCTGTTCGCCGAGGAGACGCAGTCGCTGAAGCTGGGGGCCAGCTTCGACTACAGCGCCGATATCGGCTCACTCATCTCGGCCGAGCAGCTCGAAAAGGTCCGGTCGCATGTGGAAGATGCAGTCATGAAGGGAGCGAAGGTAGCGGCTGGCGGACGTCCGCGCCCAGAGCTGGGACCATACTTCTACGAACCCACTATTCTGGAGAACGTCACCGAGGAGATGGCTCTTTTCGCGGAGGAGACATTCGGTCCCGTTGTATCTCTATATCGTTTCGAATCTATCGACGAAGCCGTGGAAAAGTCCAACTCGAGCACCTACGGCCTGCACGCCAGCATCTGGACCCGCGATACCGCCCGCGGCAGGAGGGTGGCATCCGGGCTCAAAGCCGGGACCGTCAGCATAAACGACACGTACAGATCCACCTGGGGCTCTATCGATGCACCTATGGGCGGATTCAAGGACTCGGGACTTGGCAGGCGGCACGGCGCGACGGGAATAGTCAAGTATACAGAATCTCAGACCGTGACCGTTCAGCGCCTTCTCCAGGTCGGACCTCCGAGGGGAATGAGCGAGGAACGCTTCCACAACTTCCTGACCCGTGGTATCAAACTCCTCCGCAGGATCCCCGGTTTGAGGTAGTACCCATCCGGAGTCCGTTCTGTGGACCGCGAG
>JAGLTZ010000310.1 GCA_023135015.1 Candidatus Latescibacterota bacterium | reverse complement strand
TGTTGCCGGCGAGCAATCTCTGGATGGGTACTAGTAAGGTTTCTCAACCTTAATCGTGCGGGAGCAGGGATCGGGCCAGCCTTTGCAGCCCTTCCGGCATCTCTCCCCGCCGCAGCGGCTCCAGCCACCCCCTGACCTCTGCATCGCCGGGCGAAATCTGGAGCCAGCTGTTCACCACCCTCATCGCATCCTCAAACTTCCCTGTGGCGGCGTAAGAATACATCAATGTCACATGGCTTCTAACCATGTTGCCCGGCCACTGGAATTGCTTATCCAGGATCTCTTCGAGCATCTCCTGCGCCCGCACAGAATCACCTATCGCCTGGATCACAATGGCGTGGAATGACCGGAAATCGGGAGCCGAGAAATCTACCTGCTCGTGTCCGAACTCGATCAGGTCATAGGCCCTCTGAGCATCCCCTCCGAACAGCATGGCGTCTGCCGTCTCCTGGAATACGACCCGGTAGTTGTGAAGGAGCGTGGAAGCATTCTCATCCTTGTAGATCCGTGGATCGGTAATGCCGCGGTAGTGGAAAACCTGCCTCAAGTTGTGGACCGCAGCCTCAACATTGACCCTGTCGGCGCCCGGAGCCACACGCGAGGCGAAACCCTCCCTTGACAGGTACCTGTCGAACCATGCCTGGTTCTCAGGTGGGACGGTAACGGCGAAATAGACCGGCCGCCGCCAGTTGTTGGCTCCGACGATATGGGCGACCATCTGATCCTGAACGCGGATGGGAACGCGGCCGGGCACCTTCCACTCTATGCCTCCGATCGTGAAGGTGCTGTCCTGTGGAAAGGACGCCCATCCGGCCATATCGATCTGCTGATCGGTCAGGCTGATCGGTACCTTCGGCTCCCGGTCGCGGAGTTCTTTGATATACCAGGGGAGGTTGAGGATGCTGAGGTTGACTACGCTGACATCCTGCCTGATCCCTTCCACCACCTGAAGATACCAGAGCGGGTAAGTGTCGTTATCGCCGTTGGTGAAGATAATTGCATTCGGCTGGCAGGTCTGGAGGATATTGTAGCCGTAATCCCAGGAGAGGTAATCCCCGCTCCGGTCATGGCTGTGAAAGTTCCGTACAAACTGGGTCCCCACCAGGATGGCTCCAACGGCACCGACAATCAGAACACTCGCCCGCAGTGCTGATGGCAGGCCCGATCCCCTACCCTCCTCTTGCGCGGATTCTTCACTTCCCCTCCGCATAAATTCCTGCACATAACCCGTCAGACCGGCCATCCCGGTACCTATCCAGATCGCGGTGGCGAAATAGCAGCCGATGAAGATGTAGTACCGGTCGCGCGGCTGTGGATCGGGCATGTTCAGGTAAACCACCAGACCGAGGCCCATTATGAGCCAGAGCACTGCGTTTGCCAGGAAAGTCCGCCTGTCCCGGATAAAGTTCACAATGGCCCCTATCAGGGCGATGACATAGAAAGGCAGCAGGAACTCGCCCCTCATGTAACGCAGGAAGTGGAAGTTGAGCTGATAGCCCCATAAATCCGCCCTACGGCTGAACATCGCAACCAGCATCGAATCACTGCCGTATTGCCTTCGCTGCAGGACCTGCTTTAAATTCTGCCAGTTCTCGGGGTTGTTGATGTCGACGGGAGGGTTCAGTCCCGACCGTATGTAGATGAGTGCATATATGGTATAGCCCAGGGCAAATAGACCCACGACTCCCACCCATAGATCGATCCTCTTCAGGACCTTGCGGTCGTGGAACCAGAGCAGCAGAAGGATCGAAGGCACTGTCAGCAGAGCCAGCAGATGATTGCCGGTTCCTATCCCGAGCACATACCCGATCAGCAGCAGGAACGAAGCTCGACCGGAATCTCCGGCACCCTGTATGTGCCGCAGAGCCAGCCATAGGCAGAGCGCAGTAACCATTATAGAAAGGGAATAAACCTCCGCCTCGACAGCGCTGAACCATGCCGAGTTGCTAAATGCGTAGGCGAGCGCTCCGGTACCTGCAGCCAGTGCTTTGACCAGAGGGGAGTGGCCTTCCCATTCCTCCCGCTCCCCCTCCCACAGGTTGAAAATCTCGAGGATAATGCCGTAGAGAAGCAGAGTTGTAAAAGCGGAAGTCAGTACCGATATGAAGTTGATTTCTGCCGCAACGCCGAAGGGGGTGGGCAGCATACTGAAAAGCCGCCCCAGCAGTATGAAGGTCGGCGCCCCTGGCGGGTGCGTCACCCCGAGTGAGTAGGCAGCAGCTATAAACTCCCCCGCATCCCAGAACGCAACGGTAGGTGCAATGGTGATGGTATAGACGATCAGCGAGACGAGTCCTACAATCCAGGCTCCTAGGGTCACACGAGACAAGTTCATCCTCCAGTATACCAGCCCTGTCATCCTGAAACGGATCCGGCGCGGTATTCATCAGGCCACTCCGGATGGACGCTTGCCTGATGACCTGCGAAAGATTGGATAAGTTTAGGAATAGCACGGCCGGGTCTCCATTTCCGCCCGTAGATCAAATCGTCGAAAATGAGGGCAATACGGCGAAGCCACGGGTTCAGCGGTATCATCATTCTAACGAGGTTATGAAGCCAGTTGTTGCGATGAGAGAAGGGACAAACTGCCATACAGATGCCGCAATCGCTGCCGACCTGCCTCCAGTAAGAGTAACATTTCTCTGTATCAGTCGTCCACTTCTCCACTCCCCTGACCCATTCTTTCTCGCCAGCGGAGAGAGCCCTAGAAGGGCAGTTCTCAGCGCATTTCCTGCAGATGCTGCAGAATTCATCCGCTCCGAGCCGGATATGTCCATCGTGCTTCAATCGCAGGTCGGTCGTGACCGCTCCGATACGCACCCGGCTGCCGAAGCGATCAGCGATCAGTATGTTGTTGCGGCCTATTTCACCAAGGCCCGCTTCAATAGCGAGCGGGGGCAGGATTACATCGTAGTGGGCATCGTAGTGCGCTTTTGCTCCGTAACCGGCGGCCTTGAGCGTAGCCTCGACTGTCCTGGCAATGACCGCGGCGCGGTAATACTGCCGGGCTGATTCCCGGATCGCCTCTGCCCGGGGAGCCCGTTTCATTTCATCGAAATCCATCTCGACGAGGAAGATAATCACCGACGGGTTATCGAGCCGGATCTGGTGGCCGTAGTCCTCAGCGAC
>JAGLTZ010000031.1 GCA_023135015.1 Candidatus Latescibacterota bacterium | reverse complement strand
TTTGCTACGTGACATGACACTAGCCGTACGGAGAGGTAGACAGGAAAAACTGGTTGGCGGGGTTCCTCGTTTCGCCACCGCTCGTGACTCTGATTGCAGCGGGATCGTTGATCGGGCACTTCACCACGCAGATGCCGCAGCCTATACACAGTTCAGGATCGACGTGCGGCTGCTTCAGCAGTTTCTCGTTGCCATCCCTGTCACGGATGGTGACATCCTCGAACCAGATCGCCTTCTTCGGCGTCGGGCAGTGCTCCTCACATACTATGCAGGGAGTATCGAATACAAAGGGTAGACAGCGGGAGCGGTCTATGTAGGCCGTACCGATGTGTACCTGCTGTTTCTCCTCCACAGTCAGCTCCTCGATCGCTCCTGTCGGGCAGACCTGGCAGCACAGCGTACAGTTGTACTCGCAGTAGCCTACCTCCATGACCAGGAAGGGGGACCAGATTCCCGCCAGGCCGGCCTCCAGCGTGGTGGGGTGGATTGCATTGGTCGGACAGACTTTCATGCACTGGCCGCAGCGAACACACTTTGTGAGGAAATCATTCTCGGTCAATGAGCCGGGGGGTCTGATCAGGTCGGGGTTGAAGGTCTTTCCCTGGGCGATTGGGGAGACGTTCAGCAGAACGGTTGCTGCCGCGCCCGAGCCGGCCGCGGTCAGGAAGGACCTCCGGCTCAGCGCAGTCTTCGATTTTTCTCTTCCTTTCCTGCGTTTCTCAGCCATTGTCTTTTGCCACCTCTTTCTTCTCCCTTCGTGGGGGAAGTGGTGGAACTATCTGCTTCGAAGTGCTGAGTCCCTTCCACTCGAAGCTGATCGCGCCCGATGGACACTGGTGCCGGCAGTTGAAGCAGAGGGAGCATTCCTGCTTCTTCCACTTGCCTGTGAGATGGGGATCGCACCCTCCATGGCAGTAGAGGACACAGAGATTGCAGTTGTCGCATGCTTCGGGGTTGTTACGCAGTTCGATACGCGAGGTCTTCGCGCAGGCACCCAGGAGCGCACCAAGAGGGCAGATAAAGCGGCACCAGAACCGGAAACGTATCAGCGCCAGCACCGCAAGCAGCACGAAGAAGAGGCCTATCAGGACGCCACCGTCGTAGGCAACAGGCTCGATCGGGAGTACATATGCCCTCAGGAGGGAGTAGATAGGCTCTGAAACGAGTGTCACACGGATTGGGCCGATCCCCGGGTCGGCAAGATACAGCCATGTGAAGAGCTGGTCGGCGCCCCATGCGAAGGCCGGATATATGCTCGTGGCCATAGTCCGGTAGAGAAGGGGAATCGGATCGAATACACCTGCCACCTGCAGCCCGGCAATAGCGGCCACAAGCAGGCCGATAAGGAACAGGTATTTGCTCTTCTGCCAGCGGTTCCATGAGCCTGTGCGGATCTTCTCGGCCAGGTTGCCGCCGCGGAAAGCGCTGATGGCATTGAATATTGTACCGAGAGGGCACACCCAGCTGCAGAAGAACCGGCCAAGAAGCAGGGTGAGGCCTATTACGATCAGTGCCAGCAGCATACCGGGCATTATCGAGTGGGAGGCGAGGAAGGTAGAGATCAGTACGAGCGGGTCTATCTCCATGAAGAAGGTCGCCAGCGGTCCTGTGCTGTTCTCCCCCACCAGCGTTGTCCTCAGAAAGATTACCATGAAGAGGCAGAGGAAGAAGACCTGAGAGGCGCGGCGGATGTTGACCATAACTGTTTACCCGGTCACGAAACGTTCAATCGGACAGGATCCAGGCTCTCGAAATTGATTGTTCCAAGACCTAACTTGGCTGCCTCGCGCGTCGTGCTGAGGCTGTCGGGTGCCATGCCGAAGAGTGTTGTGCCATAGGCGTCAATAGCTACCGTGTCTGTGCCGGCAACCAGGATGTCACGGCGTTCCACATCCTGCAGGTTTCCCCCCGTAGGCCCGTTGGCTTTCAGAATGCGGATCGCGTCGAGCACGACCAGGTCCGAAGGGACGAACTTCGCCACGTCAGCCATGGCCGGTCCCAGGTTCTGGTGCAGCCGGTTGCGCGGATCCCCGAGAATCCCCATGAGGTTTTTGATGGTGAGGGTCAGAGATGTGAGGCTGTGATGTTTGGCGATGGGGACGTTGATCCTCTTGTCACACTCTATGTAATCGGTGTAGGTAGGCCACGACATGAGGTTCTCCCCTCCTATCCTGGCGTCCCTGAACTTGCGCCTGTCCATAAAGAAGACCTCTGCTCCCTCTTCCTCGGCCGCCTTCTTGATTCCGCTGCGGACGAAGGTCCGCCGCTGGTCATTGCACGGGTGGTCGGAAACCCGGACATTTCCGGCGCCGGCTTCAAAGCAGAGCCGGACCAGGGTCGCAACGACGTCCGGATTGGTATTGGCCGCCTGAGCGGGCAGGCGGTCCCAGCCGATATTCGGCTTGATGAAGACCACGTCTCCACCTGAAATGAAACGACTCATCCCACCCAGGGCTTTGACGGCTTCCTCGGTGAGGCGCTGGGCCTCGTGCTTTATGGCATCGGGGTCCTCCTGCGGGTCTTCCCAGGAGGCAATGGCGATCTTCGGCGGCTGCTTCTGCAATAACACACCCGGCCCAAGGCCCACCACGGCTGCGCCCTTAGCCGATCTCTCCATGAACTCCCGCCGGGTCAATCTGTGCAGCATCCTCTTCTCCTCCGCCAAAGTGCTCTCTGCCTGCCCGAAAATCCGTTGGTAGTGCTTATTATATTCAAAGGAACAATCAAAGATATTCAATGTAACTGTCAAAACAAAGGCAGGGCGTGAAACAACCCTCGCCTCAACAGCTTGAATTTCAGTAGGGTTATGCTGCAGACTATATGTTAAGTGGCCCGCGTGCTCCAGCCTTGTGACTCATGAAGGGGAATCCAGGAAGCGTCTTATGGCCGAACGAAGACTGAAGAAGCATCTGAATCTGCCCGGCGTCTTCGCTTTCAGTATCGGGCCGATGCTGGCATCAGGACTCTTCCTGCTTCCGGCCCTGGTCTACCGCCAGGTCGGGCCCATGGCTATCCTTGCCTACTTTATCGCCGGTCTTCTACTTATCCCTTCCCTGCTGAGCCAGGCCGAACTTGCCACCGCAATGCCGAGGGCGGGAGGGACCTACTACTTCCTCGATAGAAGCCTCGGGCCGATGGTCGGTACCATTGCCGGAGCCGGAACCTGGCTGGCCCTGGTATTCAAGAGCGCCTTCGATCTTATCGGGCTTGGTGCGTATCTGGTGCTTTTCCTCAATCTCCCGATCAAACCGGTTGCAATCGCGCTCTGTATTGTCTTTGCGGGTTTGAGTATAAGCGGCGTAAAGAATGTTGCCCGGTTTCAGATGATGCTCGTGAGTGTAGTTCTCGCTCTGGTCGCCTTCTTCATCGCGGAGGGGCTGTTTCATGTCGAGGGTGAAAATCTTCAGCCGTTCTTCACGGCCGGTTCCGGGTCGTTACTGGGTGCAGTCGGTATCGTTTATGTGGGTTTTACCGGATTGACGAAGGTGGCGAGTATCGCGGAGGAAGTCGATGACCTTGAACGGGCCATTCCCCTGGCGATGATATATGCGCTCGGGATAACGATACTCGTCTATGTTCTGGGGATGTTTGTTTTGATAGGTGTCCTGGAGCCGATAGTGCTCTCTTCCACGCTCACCCCTGTTGCCGATGCGGCCGAGCTCATCCTGGGGCCTTTCGGGCTGACATTGATGTCGGTGGCGGCGATCGTGGCGTTTGTCGCTTCCGCCAATGCCGGTCTCACGGCGGCCTCCCGCTACCCACTGGCAATGGGTCGAGACAACCTGGCCCCGTCGTTTCTGAAAAAAATCGGGCGGTTCAATACGCCTACAAACGCGATCCTGTTGACCACGGGGCTCATGATGTTGTTCCTCCTGATTCTAACCCCCATGGGGATCGCAAAGCTGGCCAGTACATTCCAGCTGCTTCTCTTCGGTCTGCTTAACCTCGCTGTGATCATAATGCGTGAAAGCAAGATCGCGTCATACGATCCAGGCTTCAGGTCCAGACTGTATCCGTGGGTTCAGATAATAGGCATACTGACTCCTGTTATACTGATTCCGGCCATGGGGATGCTGCCGGTGATCATGGCGGGCGGAATCGTCAGCGTCAGCGTTCTCTGGTATTTCCTGTATGCCAGGAAGCGGGTAGCACGAAGCAGCGCCCTCTTCCACGTGTTCGAGCGGATGGGACGGGCTGCCACTGCCCAGCTGGATCAGGAACTTCGGCAGATACTTCGCGAGAAGGGACTGCGCAAGGAGGATGCGTTCGAGAACATCATTGTCCGCGCCGCGGTCCTTCACCACAGGCCAGGTGTGACTTTTGAATATATCCTGTGGGAAGCCTCGACCTCCCTGGCAGAGCGCTTCGAGATTTCCAACAGTGAGGTCTTTGACGCGCTCAGTGAATCGAACCAGCTGGGCGAAACGCCGATCTGTGGGCACGTTGCACTGCCGCATGCCCGCATCGATGGGGCCCGGACGCACGAACTCGTAATCGTGCACTCGACCTCAGGCGTGCGGATCGAGGGCAGCGACGAGCGGATATTCGCCCTCTTCGTGCTGGTCGGCCCGAAGCAGGACCCGGGACAGCACCTGAGATTCCTGGCGGAATTGGCCAACCGTGCCGACGGAATAGATTTCGCGGGAGAGTGGCTGCAGCTGGGGGATGATGAGAGCATCCGCCAGCAGTTCCTGCGTTCGGGAGAAGTGGTTGAAGTGGAGGTTACCAACAGCGAGCTGGTCGGTAAGTATATACGGGATATACAGATGCACGAGGCCTGCCTGATTGCGCTGATAACCCGCGATGACAAAATGGTGGTCCCTCACGGGCACACCAGGATTGAGGCAGGCGACAAATTGACGCTGATCGGTGACTTGGAAGCCATCGAGGAAATGATGACGGTATTCAGGCCCCGATAGGAATTCTACATATACATTCCCCCATTTATATGAATTACCTGTCCGGTGATGTAGGAGGCTTCCTCGGAGACCAGGAATTTCACTGCCTGCGCCACGTCCTCCGGCTGACCGGCCCTTCCAAGGGGTATCTGGGTCAGGAAGGCCTCCTTGACTTCATCGGGGAGAGCCGCGGTCATCTCGGTCTCGATATACCCTGGCGCAACTGCATTTGCTGTGATGTTGCGGCCCGCGAGTTCGCGTGCGATTGATTTTGTGAACCCGATAATACCGGCCTTGGAGGCGCAGTAGTTCGCCTGGCCGGCGTTGCCCGTCACTCCAACAACTGAGGCGATGTTCACTATCCGCCCGTAACGCTGCTTCATCATCTGGCGGGCGGCGGCGTGTGTGCAGTTGAAAGCGCTCTTGAGGTTGACCGCCATCACTGCATCCCAGTCCGATTCCTTCATCCGGGTGAGAAATCCGTCCCTGGTTATCCCGGCGTTGTTTATCAGTATGTCGAGGCGTC
>JAGLTZ010000309.1 GCA_023135015.1 Candidatus Latescibacterota bacterium | reverse complement strand
GAACTTCACTGATGCGGGCCCACGAGACACCGACACGGCTCTCCATCAGAGAGAGGCCGCCTATTAACAGAGTGAACTCTGCAGCATCCGCGCCTCCTACCATCCCTCGAAGGACTGAGCCATCCACCATGGTCAACTGCACCGGGCGATTCAGCTCGCCCAGTACCAGCCGTGCGTAGTCGGGCACCGGCGTAGCCTTCAGCACCGTTGGTGGGATGCCGAAGTCCTGGGCCCGTACGGGCGAGGATAATCCCGTCAGCAGCAGGCAGGAGAGAGCGGGAAGAAATATCCGCGATGATCTTCTGTTCAGATCAGTAAGCCACATATCCCATAGGTTATGCCAAGAGTGGGGTGGCGACAACCACGCTCCACCGATTCTTCTGTAATCCTCATGCAATCCTCGTGCTGGATGCCGGTAAGTTCTATCTATAGGTTAAGTATGATTGCGACGCTTTGGAGTGCATCGGCCCGGGAGGCTGCAGGTGTCTGCTGATAACAGGAAAGAAGCTAGCATGGCGGATCAGGCGGACCGCCATGACATCTATCAGAGGGCGGTGCAGAATCCCGAAGCGGATATCGAGTTCTTTCAAAAGATCTTCCGCGAGGTGAGGGGCCGCGACCCGTTGACCCTCAGGGAGGACTTCTGCGGAACGGCGTATCTGGCATCCGAGTGGGTCCGAAGTGATCCCCGGAGGAGTGCGACAGGCGTCGACACCTGCGGGGAGACGCTCGCCTGGGCCCGCGGGCACAACATCGAACCGGCCGGGGAAGATGTCAGCAGACGTATAGAGCTGATCCAGGCCAGCGTGCTGGACAATGTAGGTCCAGTGGTCGACCTGGTCTGTGCCATGAACTTCAGCCTCTGTCTGCTGGGTACGCGAGAGGAACTGCAACGCTACTTACAACTCATACGTCGGTCCCTTGCAACCGACGGCATATTCTTCAGCGAACTGTATGGCGGGACCGAGGCGATAATAGCCGTCGAAGAAGAGCGCGAGTGCGACGGCTTCACCTATCACTGGGAGCAGGAGCGCTACAATCCCATCACCCACGAGGGAGTCTGCCACATACACTTCAGCTTCCCCGATGGCTCCCGTATCGACCGTGCCTTCAGCTACAGCTGGCGATTGTGGGCGATTCCGGAGATACGCGAGTGTCTTCTCGAATCGGGGTTCTCGGATGTCAGGGTCTTCTGGGAAATAGTGGACGAGGAGGGCATCGGTACCGGGGAACATCGGGAAACGGTCGAAGAGGAGAACCAGGAGACCTGGCTGGTCTATATAGTTGCACCAGTTTGAAAACCGCATCTGGGCTGTCGGTGGCTCCGGTTGTTGCTTAGATTTTGCCGGGCCACCGGCAGTAACGGCCGAAGGAATGCATCGGCGCTTGAATACCAACGTAATTACGGAGCTGTGTACATAGGACAGGAAGGGGCATTATGACCGGCATTGTTGGGTATGGAGCTTACGTGCCTCGCTATCGCATAAAGGTGGAGGAGATAGCAGCGCAGTGGGGGAAGGACCC
>JAGLTZ010000308.1 GCA_023135015.1 Candidatus Latescibacterota bacterium | reverse complement strand
CCTGTGCCACCTGTGACGGTTTCTTCTTCAGGGATAAGATCGTGGCCGTTGTAGGAGGTGGGGATACTGCCATTGAGGATGCTCTTTTTCTCACCAGATTCACTTCCAGGGTTTATGTCATACACAGGCGGGATGAGCTCAGGGCGAGCAAGATCATGGCGAACCGGGTCTTTCAGAACGAGAAACTGGAGGTGGTCTGGAACAGCGTGGTGACAGAGGTGTTAGGCGATGACGAGGTCGGGGTTACAGGAATACGTCTGAAAGACACTGTGACGGAGGAAGAGCGGGAGATGGATCTGAACGGCCTGTTCGTTGCGATCGGACACATACCGAGAACCGCGATCTTCAAGGAGTTCCTCGAAACCGATGAAGAGGGATACTTGATCACCGACGATGTGAAGACGAAGATCGAAGGGGTTTTCGCCTGCGGAGATATCATTGACCGCGTTTACCGCCAGGCGGTGACAGCGGCCGGCAGCGGATGCAGGGCCGCCATAGAAGTGGAGCGGTGGTTGGAGGCAAATCAGTGACCATAAGAATAGGTGTCTGGTCGCTGACAGCGATCGAGACGGGCGATTTCGGCCTGGACGGGGGAGCCATGTTCGGGGTAGTACCCAAGACTCTCTGGAGCCGTGATCACCCTGCCGATGAATTGAATCTGATTGATATGAAAATGCGTGCGCTTCTGCTGAGGGGGGAGGTTGGCGGTCATAAAAGGGTCGTACTGATAGATGTTGGGGCCGGGGAAAAGATGACACCAAAATTTCAGGCGATCTATCGGATCGATTACAGCCGGAACGATCTGCTGGGCAGCCTTGCCTCGGCTGGTGTAACACCCGCACAGGTGACCGATGTCATCCTGACCCATCTCCATTTCGACCACTGTGGAGGATCGACTGTTCTCGCAGATGGGAGTGACTCTACGGGAGAGGGAATGGTGGATGAAGAAGGACCGGAGGCGGTCCCCACGTTTCCCAACGCGGAGTACCATGTTCAGCGCCGCCAATGGGAATGGGCTCTGGATCCCTGCGAGCGGGATCGCGCTTCATATTTCGGGGAGAACTATTTGTCTGTGGAGAAGAGCGGGCAGCTGAACCTTGTGGAAGGTGAGATCGAGTTGCTTCCGGACCTCTTTCTGCTGGTCGTCGATGGTCATACACCGGGACAGCAGCTTCCGCTGATCCGTACAACGCAGAGGACCTTTCTCTACAGTGGAGATCTCTTCCCCACCTGCAGCCATATACACCTGCCGTACATCATGTCTTACGACCTTGAGCCTCTTAAGACGCTCGAAGACAAAAAGAGGGTCCTGCCGCAGGCTGTGGAAGAGGAATGGACCCTGTTCTTCGAACACGATGCCCGTGTGGAGTGCGGCTATGTGGAGGAAACGGAACAGGGCTACCGGGTCGGGGAAACCCACGATCTAGCAGATTGTTTCTGAAAGAGCGCAAAATGGGGTTGCGAGGGGTATGCGGAAATCATAAAGTGCTGTGGTAATTTTGGGTCGATAAAGCCTTTTCTAATCATGGAGGATGGTTTCTAATGACGTACATCATTGCCGAGCCTTGCGTCGATACGAAAGACACTGCATGTGTAGATGTCTGCCCTGTGGACTGCATCCATCCGACCAAGGACGAAGACGAGTTTGAGAAAGTAGACATGCTCTACATCGACCCCGACGAGTGCATCGACTGTGGAGCGTGTGAGCCGGTGTGCCCGGTTGAAGCCATCTTCCCGGAGGAAGAGGTGCCAGAGAAGTGGCAGTCCTTCATTCAGAAGAACTACGACTACTACAGCGGCTAGCCGAATAGAAAGACCAGGCAACCGCCAAGAACCGGGACAACACCGTCATAGTCGGCTCGAATACAGGTATTACACACTAATTAAGCGATGCTTTAAAGGAAAACGGGCGGCGTTTGGCCGCCCGTTTTGTTGAACCCGTGTGCCGCTTTCGTCAGGTGTCGGATCAGAATCCGATGCCTACCGAAAGAGAGAAGAGGTCCTGGTCCTCCACACCGGTCGGCGTCACCACCGGCACGCTTGCCTTGGCGACAGCGAGGTCGACGATGAGGAAGTGGAAACCGACCCCATAGGCGAACTTGCCGCGGTTCATGCCGGCACGGAGAGCGAAGAAGGGAATCTTCACCTCAGCACCTAGCTGCAGTTTATCCATGTACTGCTCGCCACGTACATTGGCCAGGTCCTGGATATCTGCTTCCAGGGTGATATCCCTGATAAGAATCTTGGGTATTCCCAGCAGGACCTCGAGAGGCTTGAGGCGGACTCCTGCACAGATTTCCGGTTCCCAATCCGCGTCCTCCATGCTGCTGACCAGGCCGCGGACCAGACCTCCCACAGCTATCGCCTTTGTCAGCGTCAACGTGCCTCCCACGTCGAACGCAAAGCCTGTAACAGTATCCTCAGCTTCCTCGGTTGCTGTATCAAAGAGCTTAAAAGGGTTATTCCCTTCAAGAGGATCGATTGTCTGGACCTGTTCCGTATGTGTACGGCTCAAGAAGCGCAGCCCGACTCCTCCGTGCAGCAAGGGTCCGGCCTGAATTCCATAAGCGGCATTGACTACCAAATCGACCTCGGATTTGGCCGTCAGAGTCGGCGGATTGTAACTACCCGTCATCGGGTTAAGATTTGTATCTGCATCGAAACGCACCTGGGCTCTGCTGACTGAATAAGCCGAGAGACTCAGTTTTCCGAGCTGCACTCCTATCATCGGATCGAAGTCAAGGCCGACCCATTTGTGACCGACCTCGTTGTTGACCTTGTTGATGAAGTCCAGCTGATGAAGCAGGCCCATTGAACTGAAGTTGTTGAAACTGTCTTCGTTATCACCGATAAATTCTGCAAGATCGATGAAATCCTGGTTGAAGTTCACCTGGACCATCGGGATGTAGATGTGGAAACCGCCGGTGAGGGAGAGTGCGCCTGGGTTGAAATAGCCCATTTCGATCGGGTTGCTCGAAAGCAAGCCTGCACTCCCCATGGCGAGAGTGCGGGTGCTGTACCTGATTGGAACAGGCGGTTGTGCCTGGGCAGGCGTTGAAGCGCAGATAATCAGAACAGCTACCACGGTTGTCAGGGCGGCGCCGCGTAAACGGGTATGTATAATTTGTTCTCTCAATGTATACCCCTTCCACATTTGGGCCGGCGGCGGGCTGGCGGCAACCGCCGGGTGTGACTATCCGGGCATGAAATCATTACTTCGGCCTCGGAATTATCTCTGGAAATTGTACGTTGCCCGGTGGTGGTGCGCAAGAGGGGCTATTATTTGCCCTTTTTGGGGCGTTTCCCGTGGAGAGCCTTGAGCAGCACCTCCGACTCCAACGTGTTGAGCACATCCCCCGCCTCCAGCCAGGCCCTCCGGGCGACTTTGACTCCGTACCGCATCAATTCGAGCTGGCCGATGCTGTGTGCGTCAGTGCAGATGACAAGAGGCACACCGGCCGAATTCGCTATACGGGAGTGGCGGTCGTTTAAGTCGAGACGGACCGGGTGTGCGTTTATTTCCAGAGCTGTCCCGGTTCTGGCGGCCGTCTCGATGACCTTTTCCACATCCAGCTCATACGCCGCGCGTTCTCCGATCATCCTGCCCGTCAGGTGCCCGACGATGTTGACGTAGGGGTTGGCCATCGCATCACAGATCCGCTTTGTCTGGTCCTCCCGGCTCAGCCGGAAATGTGTGTGAACCGATGCGATGACGATATCGAGCTCCTTCAGCAGTTCGTCGGGGTAGTCGAGGCTGCCATCTCTGAGTATGTCCACCTCGGTACCGGTCAGCACCCGTATATCCTTGTAACGTTCGTCCGCCTCGCGGATACGCTCGATCTGCCACTGCATGCGATCGAGGTCCAGGCCGTTTGCGATCTTCAGGCTTTCCGAATGATCAGTGATCCCTATGTACGCCCAGCCTTTCATTAGGGCCGCCTCTATCAGTTCCTCCAGTGTCATCTTCCCATCGCTGGCGTCGGTATGGACGTGCAGCTCGCCCCGGATGTCGGAATCTTCGATCAGGTCGGGAAGCCTGCCTTCCAGAGCGGCCTCTATCTCGCCGCTGTCCTCCCGCAGCTCCGGGGCGATCCACGGCAGCTCCAGAACCTTGAAGCACTCCTCTTCCGTTGCAGCACTCAACCTCTTGCCGGCCCTTGGACTCTCCTCCCCGGCCTGATCCGCCTTCTCTTTGATGCTGGATACATCGAAGATCCCGTATTCGTTGATCTTCAGACCTTTCCTGCGCGCCATCTCCCTCAAACGGACGTTGTGCTCTTTGCTTCCGGTGAAGTGCATCAGTGCGGCGCCGAACACTTTCGGCTCGACCACCCGCAGGTCGACCTGGAGGTCGTCCAGGGTTCGGATGCTCGATTTTGTCTTACCCTTCGCGAGGACCCTGTCCACCAGCTGGTGGCCCGTGAAAGCGTCCATCACCGCTTCCGGGGAGGCTGAACCCACCACGATGTCTACGTCGCCCACAGTCTCCTTCATCCGGCGGAGACTGCCGGCGGGGCTGATCTGGTCCACTTCGTCCATTGCTGAGAGTATTTCTATGAATGCTTCGGCGTAGGGCAGGGCGAGCCCCAGGGGGATCCGCTCCGATGCGTGCTGCACGAATGCGATCCCCTCCACAATGTTCTGCTGACTCTTGGGGCCGAAGCCCTTCAGTTTTGCCACCTCCCCGCTCCGGCAGGCGGCCTCGATATGTTTCAGGCTTTCTACGCCGAGTTCGTGGTAGAGTTTAAGTGCGTTCCTGGGGCCCAGGCCGGGGATGCGGGTCATCTCGACCAGGATCTGTGGCACGGCCTCCTTCAGCTCCAGATATTCGACGAGTACTCCGGTTTCGAGATACTCTTTGATTTTCCCTGCCAGATCCCTGCCGATACCCGGGATCTCCTGGAGGGTTCCCTCTTCCACCCTTCTGCCCACATCTTCATCCAGGGCCTCCAGCGCCTGGGAAGCACGGCTGTAGGCGCGGATCTTGAATGGATTCGCCTCCTGCAGTTCCAGAAGCAGGGCGATTTCTGAAAACAGCCGTGCCAGTTGGACGTTCAAAGACATATGACTAATATAGCCTACATGGACGCACTACGAAGGCATCTAACCCGCATCCGGCACGCTGTCCTGATTGTTGCTGTTATGGCCGTGGCTCTTTCATCCAGCGGGATGGCTCTCTGCGCGGACATTTCGACTCCGGATCATCTTCAGCAGGATGCCTGGCGTGTCACTTATGTGGTCCGTCCCTCGCTCGAGACAGGAAGTGTCGGCATCACGGCAGTGCTGATGGGGGATGTGGCGGGTGGGGTGGTCTGGCGGCATGCCGATATTCGTACACGGAGATCCACCCAGTCCCGCCCCGAGGCACAGGACGGGTTCGGCCAGGCTCTGCGTGTGGCCGCTCATCCGCAGGGATGGATGATCTCCGGGGGCAGCGGGGGCGGTATGCGGCTCTCTTACGATGTCACCGCTCCCGGGCCTGATCCTGTAGGCGCCGGCGGAGTCGGCATCGGACCCGAGGCAGTTTATGCACCGGGGAAGGAACTATTCCTTATACCCGATCCAACCCTGACCGGCAGCTCCCCGGCGACGGGGGAAGGACAGGTCCGACCACGGGACGTGATCACAGAGGTGATCTTCGACGTGCCGATTTCGTGGAGGATTGTGGTGCCGTGGGAGGGTTTCGGCCGCAGCTACCGTCCCGAGGACCCGGCCGAGCTGTGGGCGGCCGTGCTGGCCGTAGGGGATTTCCGCCGGCACAACGTCCGGGTCGCCGGCATGAATGTGACTGTCGGGATCCAGGGACGCCAGCCTGCCCTCGATTCGACGTTTATCGAAGTAGTAAGGAGAATACTGCTTTCCGGACAGCAGATCTTCGGGGCTCCCCCCGCCGGCCGGTTGACGATTCTGCTCCCGAAGGTAGCGGTCGGGGGGGATCCTTCGCTGCGGCTCGGTGCAAGCCTGTCGCTGGCGTGGCATTCCGGCGTGGAATTCCCGGATGACACAGATGCCCTTCATCAGCTGTCGCGCGA
>JAGLTZ010000307.1 GCA_023135015.1 Candidatus Latescibacterota bacterium | reverse complement strand
GGCCTTGGTCACGAAGAATGTGACATCGGGGCTCCACGGCACGATATCGATTCGCTCGTTGTTGAGTTCCCTGACTATGCTCTGGACACGCGAGCCTTTCATCCCGACACAGGCTCCCACTGCGTCCACTCTCAGATCGTGGCTGCGAACCGCTACCTTGCACCGTTCGCCGGGCGCCCGAGTGATCTTCTTGATCTCAACGATTCCTTCGTAGATTTCGGGGACCTCAATAGCAAAGAGCTTCCGGACGAATTCATCGTCGCCACGGCTCAGAATGATCGAGGGACCTTTGGCATCCATCGAGACTTCCTTTACCAGGGCACGGATTGTATCGCCCTGCCGAAAACGCTCCCTCCGAATCTGTTCGCGGTAAGGCAGCACTGCTTCAACACGTCCGATGTTTACCAGCAGCGCCCCCCGGGTCGCCTGCTGGACACTCCCCGTAATTATCTCGCCTTCTCTGTCGAGGTATTCTTCGAAGATCTTGTCCCGTTCAGCCTCCTTGATGCGTTGCTGCAGCACCTGTTTGGCGGCTTGGATCGCGGTACGCCCGAAAGCCGTGATCGGGACATCAACATATACGTGCCATCCAACTTCGGTTTCCGGGTCAATTTGCTGCGCCTGGTCCAGCGGGATCTGGAGCAGTGGTTCCTGCACATCTTCCTCCGTGGCGACGATCTCCTTCACGATCCCCAGCGTTATTTGCCCAGTCTCCTTATCCACGTCCACTTCGACAGGATCGAGTGTCCCAAGTGCCCGTTTCGCAGCCGTCAGTAGACCGATCTCCAGGCTCTCGAGAACGACCTCTCTCTTCAGATTTCGCTCGCGTGCGATCTGGCTGAGAGCTTCGATTATTTCATAGTTGATGTCTTCAGACATTGATCCTCCAACCGGCGGATCCTCTACCGGCTTTACTGCATTGAAACTTCAATCGATCCCTCGCGGATCGATGAGATATGTACCCTTGTCGGCTCTCCACTGACCTTCCTCTTGCTCCCACCCGCCTTTTCCGGCGGCGGATCAAGCAGCAGTGTCTCTTCCTCAACCTCGGTCAGGCGGCCGCGAACGGAACGCATCCCCTGCTTATCTTTCACTTTCAGGT
Source organism: Candidatus Latescibacterota bacterium (assembly GCA_023135015.1). Lineage (GTDB taxonomy): Bacteria > Blakebacterota > Blakebacteria > Blakebacterales > Blakebacteraceae > JAGLTZ01. Next base: position 1,149 of record JAGLTZ010000307.1, on the reverse strand, counting down.
GGAGAACCTCGCCAACGGCCCTTTCAAAGTCGCGGCGGGTCTGCAGCCTGCGATCCAATCCCGGTGATGAGACTTCTATGTTAAAGTACTCATCCAGTCCGGGTTCATGCTCAAGTTCGCGCGACAGTCGTCGGCTGACCCTGGCGCAGTCCTCTATTGTCACGCCCGAAGGTTTGTAGATGTAGACACGCAACAGAGACGACCCGCCCTTGCCTGAGACAGTGGCTTCCACGAGTTCCAGCTTATCCTCGAACTCCAGAACCCTGCCGATACATCCTTCAACCAGTGTCTGCTTCCTGTTGACGTCCACTAATGCTCCAATCGCCTATGAAATACGCGGGCGAGCACTCCAGGTCTGCCCCGCGAGTCTTGAATGCATATGACATAGACCCTGCCGTGAGGATCTCCAAACTCGAACAGGTGCAGTGCGACCCGATAACGGGTTCAGCAGGTGCTTACGGAGATCCCCGACCCGCCGGCCATTCTCCTCTCTTCAGGCGAGAGGAGTCCCGGTGGGGTCAGCAATCCGGGCGAGTATACACAAGAAAAAGAATCTTCGCAGCAAAAGCAATACTGTTGGCCGTTTTTTCCGCTCGATCACAAATCATCATGTGGAACAACCCGCACCAGAGCCTCTCCCTTATCCACAATCTGACCGGTTTCCACCATCACCTTTTCGACCATTCCCCCCAGAGTCGCCTTTATCTCATTTTCCATCTTCATCGATTCGACTACTACTACCCCCTCCCCCTCGGCAACCTCCTGCCCTTCCTCAACTTCCACAGCCAGAACCAGTCCTGGCATTGGTGCAACGATCTCTGCCGGTTCCGAGCTGTCCCGGCTGGTGGCCATTTCGCTCCTGAGATGGAAAAGACGGGCTTCTTCCACCTGGGCTACGAATTCGTGCCCTTGGAGTACTGCCTTGTAGCCATCCGGCACCCTGCTCAGGAAAACCGACGTATTCTGATCGTCCAGGCTGACCATGTACTTATCGCCGTGTATGTGATGGAGCGAAACCTGCGACTTGCCGCAATGCTTCCCATCTATAGAAGCCGTAAGAAGGTAGACACCATCTGCAGACGCACCTGCGAGGGTCAGCTCGTAGGTTTCTCCTCCCAGAGTAACCGCCCAGGTTACTTCTGCCATCCG
>JAGLTZ010000306.1 GCA_023135015.1 Candidatus Latescibacterota bacterium | reverse complement strand
TTATACGGTGCGGTTGGAGGAGATCGGCCTGCCGCTGGTTTATTTGGGAACTTTCCTGGTAGCGGCCAGCGGGCTGATCTATGCGCGCAACTTCATCTCCTTGATGCGCAGGATGAAGAACGCCAGGATAGGGGCGGAAGCAGAGGTCGGCTCTACGCACTGATTTTCGCGCATAACGGCGGGCAGGTGATCGATGTGAGCGCTGAAAGAAAGGGAAAGCGCACAGCGGTTCCCTCTGTCGAGTCGACGGTAGATTCAATTCCCCGCCGCATGGGTGTCTATTTCCTGAAGGATTCAGACGACAGAATAATCTACGTCGGCAAGGCAGTCGACCTGCACTCGCGGATCAGGTCTCATCTTTCCGGCGGTTCCACTCATTCAAAGCCCGATTCTTTCACCTCGCAGATATGCAGTGTCGATTTTATCCCGTGCGAAACTGAAGTTGAGGCACTGATCCTCGAGCAGAACCTCATCAAGGAGCACCAGCCTAAGTACAACATCGATCTGAAGGACGATAAGCGTTACCCCTACCTGAAGCTCACCGATGAGAATTATCCACGGGTCTTCAAGACAAGGGATATCAGCGACGACGGCGCCAGGTATTTCGGGCCCTATACGAGTGTTGCAGCGATGGAGAGTATGCTCAAATCCCTCCTCTCTGTTTTTCCGCTGCGTACCTGTGATTACGAAATACCTTTCTCGGAACCCTCGATGAGAGAGTGCCTGGAATACCACATCGGCCGCTGCGAAGCTCCCTGTACTGAACAGGTCAGCCTGGAGCGCTACAGGAAGATGGTGGATGAAGTCGCACTGTTTCTGGAGGGGCATACCGAGACACTGCTGGATCAGATGGAAGGTGAAATGGAGGCCGCATCCCGGGCTCGCAACTATGAACATGCGAGCGTTGTGCGGAACCGTATGCGCTCCATACGACGATCGACCGAGCGGCAGAGGGTCGTTGCTGATAGAAGAGTGGATTTCGACGTGCTCGCTCATGCGAGCGAGTCGAAATTGGGTGTGGGTGTAATCCTGCAGGTTCGCGAAGGAAGGCTCGTCGGCCGCGATACATACTCTCTCAGGGCACCCTTACAGCAGGGAGACGACGAGCTGCTCTCCGGACTTATCCTTCGACACTACATAAGGGCGAGCCATATACCTCCGACAGTGTACCTTTCATTGACGCTTCAGGATAAGGACCTAATCGAGAAGGCACTGAGTTACAGAGCGGGAAGGAGAACACGTCTGAGACTCGGCCGGCAGGGGTCTCCCGCCGCCGTGCTCGAACTCGCGTCCACCGACGCCCGCTACCGGCTGAGGGATCAGCAGGTGAAGATGACACAGAAGGCGGATTTCGTGCCTCGCGCAGTCCGGATGCTGCAGGAAGAGCTCGACCTACCCAGACCACCTCACCGGATCGAGGCAATCGACGTCAGCCACGTGCACGGCACCGATGCGGTGGCTGCGGTTGTCTCCTTCCATCGAGGAGCGCCGGAAAAGAAGAGATACCGCAAACTGAAGCTGCGCGAAGCGAGGGGTGGTGACGACCCTGCCGGCATTGCCGAGGCTGTCGATCGACACTATAAGCGGCTTATGAAGGAGAAGGGGATAGACGGCTTACCCGATCTTCTCCTGATTGACGGAGGTCCGACACAGCTGGCAGCGGCTGTACGCGTGCTCAATTCCCTTGGGATCGACCGGCAGAGCCTGCCGGTGCTGGGGCTGGCGAAGAGACTCGAGGAAATCTATCTGCCGGGCGTCGAAGGCCCGCAGTCATTAGCACGGACCGCGTCGGCGCTTCGTATGCTGCAACGGGTTCGTGACGAGGTGCACCGTTTTGCCCTCGGATACCATAGAGAGCGCAGGTCGGGCAGGGTCAAAGCAACCCTGCTGACCGAGGTGACCGGTGTGGGCAGTGAGCGCGCCCGCAGACTTCTCCAGACATTCGGAAGCGTCGCCCGGATGCTGCAGTCGGGGGAAGAAGCGATAGCAAGAGCAGATGGTATCGGACCGGTCCTGGCGCGCAGAATAATGGATGCAATGGGAGGGGAGGGCCAACCATGAACAAGGCCGACCTGGAACTGGCTGTCCAGTTCATCGATCACCTGGCGGTTGAGAGGAACCTCTCCCCTAATACAGCCGATGCTTACAGCCGTGATATTGACAGGTATCTGAAATTCCTTGACCGGGTCGAAACCTCCGTGACCGATGCCGGAACGGATGCGATAGAGGAATTCATTCGGTTTCTGCGCAAACGCAACATAAGTGCCCGAAGCGTCGTCCGCACACTTTCGGCTATCCGTTCCTTCTATCGTTTCCTCCGAACAGAAGGTGTGACAGACAGCGATCCGACAGCTCAAGTAGAGCCCCCCCGGCTGTGGAAGAAACTGCCGGTAGTCCTCGATATCTTCGAGATCGAAGCTCTTCTGGATCAGCCGGATCTGGAAAGCGATCTGGGAATACGCGACCGGGCTATGCTGGAGCTCGCCTATGCAGCCGGCCTGCGGATCTCTGAGATGCTCCAGGCCACAACCTACGATCTGGACATGCGGGAAGGGCTGATACGGGTCATGGGGAAGGGAAAGAAGGAGCGTCTGGTCCCTGTGGGCGGTGTTGCACTCGACTATGTGATGCGCTACCTGGACGGTCCCAGGATAAGGCTGGCCGCCAGAGGTGAAGCGACAGACATACTCTTCCTGAACTTCAGAGGCGGACCGTTGAGTCGCATGGGATTCTGGAAGATATTGAAAAAGTATGTGGAGGGAGCGGGGATCCTGAA
>JAGLTZ010000305.1 GCA_023135015.1 Candidatus Latescibacterota bacterium | reverse complement strand
CCCACGCCACACGCGTCCAGAAACGACCATCGCAGAGGAGAAACCGACCATAGCGTAGTCCCTGCGACTCCAGATCCGCTCTGTGCTTGCCCCACCCCAGGCCCAGCGCTGCCTGCCACCGACCAGACGGTGTTTTTGCCCCCAGCTCTGCAGAGAGCAACCGTGGTCTGGGCCTCAGACGGTGCATCGATTCTTCGCTGCCCCTGCCAGAACCCTCCGTCCGTTCCGCACGGAAACGGAGGGGCCAGCTCCCTATCACGCCGCTCAGGTCCAATCCGACAGCACTGTGGGCGAAGGGAGCAATCACCAAAGCGTCATCTCCCTTATAGACGACCGCCATCCCGTCGTCGGCAACCCGCCTCGATGCCCAGACCGACACTCTTGTCCCTTCCCGCAACACCACCCTGAAAGCCGCTGCAGCCTCACCCGCACCGTGGAAGTACCCGAGCTGCCCCCATGACAGCAAACACTTCCATCCATCACCACCAGCGTGTATCCCCAGCCAGGTACGCGTTTCAGCACTGTCGCGGCGCAGGTACCCTGAATCATCTCTGAACTCAATACGAGTGACACTCCCCGTTGCAGTTCCACCCAGCATCAGGGAGAAATCGTCTCCGAATACGGGAGTTGAGACATGTACGACGGTACGATCGGCGCTGATATCACTGCTGCGCAGTCGATCCCTGCGGGCTCGGTAGATAAGGGTACCCCACCGCTCGAATCGAACCCCCTTGAAATCAGTGTCCATCCATCGAAGTGGATCCGCAGCCGGTGAAAAGCCAAGTACCCCGATCGAGCCCGAACCCGGGCTGCCCCATCCCGCAACAGGCTGGGGAGTGCCCTGACCACCCCCTCTGAGTCCTGCCTCTGGGGCGATCAGCCGGCTGACCTCGGGCCACAGCATTGTCACCTGCGCTTTCGCATGCGTGAGCGTAACCGGCAAAAGGAGCAGGAGTGATATGAGAAGAGACACGAACGGCCGGGTCGGCAACAGCCGCCCCGGCCGTCTGTGTCGGACGGAGATCACTATCCGGCGTGGCTACTGCCCGTCAACCGATCGGGAACGGACCTGCCGAGGGGAACATCGTGATCCCGAAGAACGCTTTGAAAGCCGCGTCTGTGGTCAGATCGGGAAGCATTCCATTGAAAGTCGGATTCGGGAACACGAATAGACTGAAGTCCTCAGGCCACCCGTACCATAAGAAGGTCATATACATGCTGTTCCAATAGTAGGGTGGCAGGGTCTGCTTTATGTCACTGATCGGACTGGTAAAGTAGGCAGACAGGTCGACGGTCAGGGCATCTTCAACAGTTACCGACCCGTCGCCGTTGAAATCTGTGTCGGTAACTTCAAACGGTCCGCTCAGCGTCGCCGCAAAGTCTACCAGCCCGGCAGCAATCTCGGCCAGATCCGCCGCAGTCGGGCCATCTTCACCAGCCGGGTCGATCTTTATCAGATCGTCGGTCTGGTCGTCCGTCTCTGCTTCGAGGAAGGTCTTGAACAGACCCAGTTTGGTAATTGCACTCAACAGGGATGTGCGTGTATTGCCCAGGTTGGTCGCCCCGTTTGTGCGCAGCTTCAGGAACGTGCCATCCTGCTGGTTGAGCAATGCCTGTAAGATCGTGGTGTCCGCCACAGTGTAGGTAAATGCCGGGACGTCCAGCTCGTACGAAACGAAGAAGTGAAGCTGGGCCTTCAGGGCATGGATCAGACCGTCCAGCATGTAGATATCGGTTACATCTATCTCGAGCTGCCCCTCCTGCATGCCGGTCAATTCCGGTGTCAGGACTAGCTGCCAGTCTGTATGCGCCTCAATGGACTCCAGGAGCAGTATCACAACATCAAGCACCGGGATGATCACGCTCTCGGTCACATCCTGAAGCGGACTGAGGTTGATCGGCTGATCCTGAACCACCTTCCCCAGCCTTCCCTGCATCCAGGTCAGCCAGCCGCCCGGGCTGAGAACCTGGGAGCCGGCCTGGGTCACCCCCCCGCCCAGGACACGGCGGAATCCCACGGGCTCGCTGCCTGCTATCTTTGCAAACAGCCCCGAGGGGAAGGTATTGCCGACAGCCGTCAGCACGTCCTGGTTCTGGCTGAGCTGGCCGACTTCGCACAGAACCAGTCCGACATTGGCGTCCATATTGTTCGGATCCAGCGCCTTCGCCTGCTCGAACAGGGCCTTCGGGCTGTCAAAATCCGGGGCATCACTCTCGAAAGCTACAGCCAGAAGCTGGAAGCCCTGATCAATGAGCTGCTGCGCCGCTTCAGAGTCAATCTCATCCTCGGGGGATGTGGATTCTTCACAACCCGATATGATCATCACCGACACTAATGCTGTGAGAAAGACGCACCAAATAGGGCTGTGCGGGAATCCTCTTCTACCTCTACGCGAGTGTGAAAACATATATACTGCCACCTCCTCCTGGTGACTTTCAGATGAAGACGTCATCGCTTTACCGGCCAAGGTGGACAGGCCGCGCAGCGAAGTCGCGGCTGGCGAACACTAGATACTAATCCTTCCGGTGCTCTAAATCCACTCCCTGTTGCTTTTCCTCATACCGGGCCAGAAGGAATAAAACGTCCGAAAGGCGGTTCAGGTAAGGAAGCATGCAGGGGTTACCTGGAATGTCGCTCTCCTCTTGAACCAGTGAAACAACGTCCCGTTCCAGCCGGCGCACTATCGTCCGCGCGAGGTCAATCGCCGCGCTGGAGGCTGTGGCACCTGGCACGATGAACTTTGGAGCTAATTCCACCTGTTCTTCCAGCCTAGCGCC
>JAGLTZ010000304.1 GCA_023135015.1 Candidatus Latescibacterota bacterium | reverse complement strand
CCGGTAACCGGATTTCAATCCGACTACGATGGTGTTGCTCCAGTTGAAGCCGACGCCATGCTCGGGGTCGTAAAGGCCCGGCTCTTCGGAGAAGCACATATTCCTCTTCAGCATCGTATAGTCCCCCAGCGCCAGCCACGGAGCCTGGTGGCCCTCGACGCCCGCTCCATGGGCAGGTCTGTGGTAGACATAGCGCTGTACCCCCTGTTCCACCTGGTACTTGTGGATCCGGTAGGCAACGCTCGAGCAGGTAACCCCTTCAACCGAGAGCTCCACCTGCATGTCGCAGCAGTCCTTGCTCACCTGCCAAAGCTTCTGCATATGTGGGTCGAAGCGGCCTGCTTCATCCGCGATGATGAAGGCGCGGTAATTCTCGTGTCCGTATCCGCCGATCCGGGCAGCGCCGGAGATCTGCAGGGCCATATTGTGGCCTATCCTGTTGTAGTAAGGCTGGTTGGGATGAGGATACGCAGTAACGGGACCTGCCCGGCAGCCGATCCCGACTCTGGTTGACACTCCGTGGTGTGCGGCTCCGCCGGCGAGATCTACGTCCGACCAGAGCTGGTCGTTGATCCACAGCTCGGTGGCTACTTTGACCTCATAGTCGGTGATGTCGGTTCCGTGGGTGAGGATGTAGTCACGCGCGAACGCGTGGGCCCGGTCGAAGTAGAGGTAAGCCCGCCGCCACAGAGCCAGTTCCTCCGGGGTTTTCACCTCCCGCATCTCCAGAACGATATCTCCGACATTCACCCATTCTATGTCCGGCATGACTTCGTGAGCTTTCTTCAGCTCGGAGGGATACAGCTCTCCGTCAATTCCGATCCGTGTGCCCTGAATGCCGTGTTCCTTTAACCCCTCCAGCATGAACTTGAACAGGTCGACTGTCTTGCCCTGCTGGACCTTGCTTTCATGCGGAAAGGCCCCCTCGGCGTGCAGGAAGTCGAAGTACGTACGGCCTCCTCCGAACCACCAGCTGGTAACCAGGTCCCGGTCCAACGACGGGTAGAAAAACCACGGATCGGAATCGTCCTTGTTCATGAACACTGCCTGAGGTCTCTCGGTTGAGGTGTGCCAGTATCCGGTCAGGTAGATGATGTTGTTGCGATTCCGGACCAGGAACGCCTCTACATCCCGCTTAGCCAGCTTGCTCTTGAAGCGCCCGACGGTGGCCTTGTTCCACTCAATGGGGAGGCGGTCGCAGGTTGCCGGTTCGGGAGGTCCTTCAGCACCGGGCTGGGGCTGCAACAGGAGAGCTTCGCTGTTCCCCGAGGCCTGCCCTTTCAGCACTCCGGTGAGTGTCTGAGTCGAGCTCTGCATGGCTGCGACCTTATCCACTCTCGCCAGAAAGCCGCTGCCGAGAAGGGCCAGACCTCCGCCTTTTACTATTTCACGCCGGGTAATTGACATGGGGATCCTCCTGCTCCACTTCGTTTGTTTCGGACTGTTCGGTCGTTCTGGTTATTGTATCCGTTTGCATTATGGAGGGCAAAAGATAGGTGATTTGAAAAACACATGCCCGCCCGGGGAAAGCCGGGCGGGCATGTGTTGAATTCGGTGCTTCGCTCTTTTACTGTTCGCTTCCCTACTTGATAATCGTCAGTTTCTGTGAAGCCCGGTTGCGGTTGGCCTGGATCAGGTAGATGTAGATACCCGAAGCCACCCTGCGGTTGTCGTCATTGCGGCCGTCCCAGGTGATCTTGTGATAGCCGGGATCCATCTGCTCATCGATCAGCGTGGCCACCCTCTGGCCTCTGATGTTGAACATATACATCTGCACTCTGGCGGCCCGGGGGAGCTGGAAGCGGATCACCGTCTCTGAGTTGAACGGGTTGGGGTAGTTCTGCAGCAGAGCGAACTCGCCCGGGATCCTCAGTGCATGGACCTCGGTCTGGTACTGATCCATGGTCACGAGCTCTGCCTCACAGTCCCACAGCTCGTAGGCCACGGTGACGTCTGAGTTCTCCTTGGAGAGCTTGGTGAAATGCAGTGATGCCAGCAGACCGCTTCCGCTCACATCCGGGTTCTCCGCGTCCAGGCGACCGAGCATCAGCACGAGCCGTCCCTTCTCCTCATCCACGTGCTGGAGGTAGATCAGGCTCGGATCGTTACCGCCTGCCCTGCCGAGGAAGATGCCCGGCTCGAGGTTCAGGAACCTCAGGTGTTCGGGTTCGTAGGTCAGTTCCACACCTACAACCATGACACCGGAGACACGGTTGGCCTTGAGCTCCAGATTCAGGATGCCGTTGTCATCGGCCCACGGGTCATCTGAGAGCTTCTCTTCCAGCTCGACCTGGTAGCCCTGCTGGCGCTGTGCGGCAGTGGGCTTGACCATGGGCCTTTGGATCTCGACCGCTTCCTGCTCAGCAGTGATACCCAGCGACCAGTTCCACATCTGGATGAACACGGCCAGGTCTTCGAAGTCGATAGTGCCGTCGTAGACCGGCATCAGCAGGGGCAAGGAGCCGGTGGCCGGGCCGATGTCGTGATAGGTATCCTGGTCTCTGTAGGCCTGCAGCAGTGTGGCGAAGTCGCCGGTGCTGACAGAGCCGTCGCCGGTGTAGTCGCCGATGTAGTTCTGGATGGTGAAGGCTGAAGTCGCTCCCTCGGTACCCGTATCGTTGTCGCTCGGTACCAGCTTCACCATCA
>JAGLTZ010000303.1 GCA_023135015.1 Candidatus Latescibacterota bacterium | reverse complement strand
ACAAATACATCCAACCCGATGGTGATGCTAGGGGCCGGACTTCTGGCCAGGAAAGCGGTGGAGAAGGGTCTGCAGGTTCCCTCCTATGTGAAGACGAGTCTGGCACCCGGGAGCAGGGTGGTGACCGACTATCTGGAGAAGGCGGGACTGCTGCCGTACCTGGAAGAGCTCGGCTTCCATGTGGTTGGGTACGGATGTACCACCTGCATCGGCAACAGCGGACCTTTATCGGAAGAGGTGAGGAATTCGATTGTCGAGAAGGGCCTTGTGTGTGCCAGTGTGCTGAGTGGCAACCGGAACTTCGAAGCGCGGGTCCATCCGGATGTTAGAGCAAGCTACCTCGCATCACCTCCGCTTGTAGTAGCGTTCGCCCTTGCCGGCACGGTCCGTAGAGATCTCACATCCGAACCAGTAGGAACCGGAAGCGACGGTCAACCCGTCTACCTGAAGGATATCTGGCCTGACAGCCGGGAAGTCCTTGATCTGGTGGAGGAGAGTATGGGTCCTGATGCCTTCAGGGAAACATACGCCGGTATCGAGGCCCAGGCGGTGGAATGGAACGAGCTGGAAGCACCCGGCGGGATGATATTTGAGTGGGATCTGGAAAGCACCTATATCCAGGAACCGCCCTATTTCACGGGTGACTTCAATCCATCTACCCCTCCCGAGATCACCGATATAGAGGGTGCGAGGTCTCTTCTGCTCCTTGGAGACAACATCACTACCGATCACATATCACCGGCGGGAAGCTTCGCACCCGACACTCCCGCGGGCATCTATCTTCGCGAGCAGGGTGTGGAGCCTAAAGACTTCAACTCGTACGGCTCCCGCCGGGGAAACCACCAGGTTATGATCCGCGGAACGTTCGCCAACAACAGGGTCAGAAACCTGATGGTGGAGGGCAGGGAAGGCGGTTTCACCAGGCATCAGCCCGACGGGACCGAGATGACGGTCTACGAAGCGGCCATGCAATATGCTGAAGAAGGCATACCGCTGATCGTGCTGGCCGGTGTCAATTACGGGAGCGGCTCAAGCCGTGACTGGGCGGCCAAGGGCACCAAGCTGCTCGGTGTCAGGGCGGTGGTGGCAAGGTCTTTCGAGCGTATCCACCGCAGCAATCTGGTCGGTATGGGAGTGCTGCCCCTGCAGTTCAGAGAAGGAGAAACCCTCGATAGTCTGGGACTGGACGGAACCGAGTCTTTCCACATCAGTCATATCGAGGAGAACCTGAGGCCGGCCGGCGAAGTGACGCTGGAGTGGGAGAAGCCGGACGGCCAGGGCGGATCAACCACTCTGGATCTCAGGCTCGACACCCCGATTGAAGTCGAAATCTACCGTCACGGCGGCATCCTCGACCTGGTGTTGCGCAAGTTGATAAAGGGGGATTGATCGGCAGGTGATCTCCGGATACCAGCGCAGAAGCAGTGTCCCCGTTGATGTAAGAGGGGTAATAGTCGGCAGCGATGCCCCTATCGTTGTCCAATCGATGACGAACACTGCAACCGCCGATGTTGATGCCACCGCGGCTCAAGTGACCGAACTGGCCAGTGCGGGCAGCGAACTGGTGCGTATTACCGTGAACACCAGGGAAGCCGCATCAGCAGTACCTGAGATCGTCGGCCGGCTGCGCGACAGGGGTTTTAACACTCCCGTTATCGGTGATTTCCACTATAACGGACACCTCCTGCTGGAAGAGTACCCCGGGTGCGCCGAAGCGCTGGCCAAGTACAGGATCAACCCCGGCAATGTGGGGACAGGTGACCACCGGGACGAAAACTATACCGCCATTATCCGTAAGGCTGTCGAATACGGGAAACCGGTACGCATCGGGGCTAACTGGGGGTCGGTCGACCAAGTACTTCTGTCCCGTCTGATGGAGGAGAACGCCGGAGCAGAGGAGCCTGCCTCGTCGTCGGCCGTCATCCGTGAGGCGCTCATGCGGAGTGTGCTCCGCTCGGCCCAACTGGCCGAGGAGGTCGGGCTTGAACACGACCGGATCGTGGTTTCGTGCAAGGTATCGAACGTACAGGAGCTGATAGCCGTCAACCGTGAGCTGGCTTCACGGTGCGACTACCCCATCCATCTCGGTCTCACAGAGGCCGGCATGGGGGAGAGAGGGATCATCGGGTCCACAGCCGGCATGGCTGTGCTTCTTCAGGAGGGAATTGGTGACACAATCCGGGTAAGCCTGACCCCGGAACCTGACGGAGATCGTACACGGGAGGTTCTTGTTGCCCGGCAGATCCTGCAGAGCATGGGGTTGAGGCTGTTTACCCCGCAGGTTACTGCGTGCCCGGGCTGCGGCCGGACCACCAGCACGTTCTTCCAGAATATGGCTGCGAGAGTGGAGAGCTACCTGCGGGAGCGGATGCCTGAGTGGGGCGATCGATACCCTGGAGTAGAGGAGATGGAGGTAGCGGTGATGGGCTGTGTGGTCAACGGCCCGGGCGAGAGCAGACACGCTGATATCGGTATCAGTCTACCTGGTACGGCAGAGGATCCCCGTGCACCAGTATTTATCAATGGCGGACTGTTCACGACCCTTGAGGGAGACCGGATAGTAGAAGATTTCATCCTGATTCTGGAAGAGTATGTAGAAAGGAAGTACCGCTGATATTCACATCTTTGTAGTGAGCGACAGGAGAGCGGGGGATTACATATGAACGTCATCGAAGCGATCGAACGCAGAAAGAGCATACGCGCGTATGAGGACAAGCCGGTAGAAGATGAGAAACTGCTGGCTGTGCTAGAGGCGGCCAGGCTCGCTCCTTCAGCCAGCAACATGCAGGAATGGCGTTTCGTAGTGGTGCGGGATCAGGCCACGCGCGAGAAACTGATGGTCGCGTCGAATCATCAGCTCTTCGTGGCAGAGGCCCCGGTTGTGGTCGCCTGCTGTGCCCAAACAGATGGCCGGGTCATGCGGTGTGGTCAGGTTGCCTACCCTATTGACGTGGCGATCGCGATCGATCATATGACCCTTGCTGCAGTCGAGCTCGGGTTGGGTACCTGCTGGATCGGCTCCTTCTACGAAGATCAGGTTAAGGAGATCCTGGCAATACCGGAGGAGATACGCATAGTGGAGCTCCTGACACTCGGCTACCCGGCGGGACCTGGCAGGCCAAGAGAGCGGAAGTCCCTCGAAGAAATCGTGATGTACGAGAGTTGGAGGAATGATTAAAAGAATATTATCGGGAGGACAAACAGGGGTGGACAGGGCTGCCCTTGAGACGGCATTCGAACTTAATATACCGTGTGGGGGATGGTGCCCGAGAGGCAGGTTAGCAGAAGATGGTGTGATCCCCGATCGTTATTCCCTACGTGAAACACATTCTTCAGAGTATGAGGAGCGCACCGAGTGGAACGTGCGCGATTCCGACGGCACGCTTGTAATCACAAATCTGCCGGCAACTGGCGGTACGGCCTATACGATCGAGGCTGCCCGGAAGTTGGGAAAACCGTATCTGGTGGTGGATCTGGACGAGACGGAAGGTTCATCCCGGGCAGAGGAAGAATGGGTGGAAAAGGTCAGGCAGTGGCTGAGGGCCGAATCAGTCGAAGTTCTGAATGTCGCAGGGCCGAGGGAAAGTAAGGTGCCCGGGATCGAAACGGAGGCGGCCCGGTTAGTCAGACTGGTACTATCGGAATAGAAATGCCTTCAGATCTATTTCTGCTCTAGTTCCTTGACCTTGTTGAGGCGGCGGACGTGCCTCTCCTCTTCGCTGAAATTGGCGTTCAGGAAGGCCTTCACAAGTTCGGCCGCCAGTGCCGACCCGATCACACGGCCTCCAAAGCAGATCACATTCATATAGTCGTGCTCGACACCCTGGGTAGCGGAGTAGACGTCGTGACAGACGGCAGCGCGCACTCCTTTCAACTTGTTGGCTGCAATACTGGTCCCAACCCCGCTTCCGCAGATCAATACTCCTCGATCAGCCTCTTCGAGCTGTATCACCCTGCCCAGTGCCTGGGCGACATCGGGGTAATCTGTGGGCACATCGGGAGTGTCTGTACCCAGGTTGATTACTTCGTGCCCCATATCGGTAATGACTTTGGCCACAGATGCTTTCAGCGGAAAGCCTGCATGGTCGCAGGCAAGAGCTACGCGCATAAGATCACTCCTCCAGCAGTATCTTCACCCTGTCTACTACGGCTTCAGCCGTAAATCCCAGTTCTTCAAAGATGGTCTCGTAGGGAGCGGAAGCGCCGAAGCGATCGAGCCCGTGCACGTGCGCCGGGGTGCCCGTCCACCGCTCCCACCCCAGGGTGACACCCGCCTCCAGAGCAAACTTCATGCTGCCGGAAGGAAGTACTTCCTCGCGGTACTCCGGGTTCTGCTTCTGGAATACCTCCCAGCATGGAAGGCTGGTCACCTGTGTGCCGATCTTTTCCTCCTCCAGCAGCGCCTTGGCTTCAAGAGCCAGGTGCACTTCTGAGCCGGTGGCAATGAGAACAACCTGCGGGTTGCCGGAAGTCCTGCTCAGGATATACCCGCCCTGAAGAGCGCCGGTGGTCCGGTCGGGATCGAGAACCGGAAGTTTCTGGCGTGAGAGGAGAAGGGCTGTGGGACCGTCGATGCGTTCCAGCGCAAGCCGCCACGCCTGGGTGGTTTCGTTTGCATCGGCCGGGCGGATGACATGCATGTTGGGTATCAGCCGCAGACTCATCGTCTGTTCGACAGGCTGGTGAGTAGGACCATCTTCGCCCAGTCCGATTGAATCGTGTGTGAAGATGTAGATGACCGGCAGACCCATCATTGCGGCAAGGCGGATGCTCGGCCTCATATAATCACTGAATACAAGAAAGGTAGCTCCGTAAGGGCGCAGCCCGCCGTGAAGGGCGAGGCCGTTGCATATTGCGCCCATTGCGTGCTCGCGAACACCGAAGTGAAGGTAGCGGCCCTCAGGGGATTCGAACGATTGATTAGAGCCGCCCTCGATCAGAGTGTTATTGGAAGGGGTCAGGTCGGCTGAACCTCCGACCAGGTTCTCGATCAACGGAGCAACGGTGTTGATGATCTCCCCCGAAGCACTCCGTGTGGCTATAGCACTGGTGCCTGTTTCAAAGACCGGCAGCCTGTCTGCCCAGCCTTCGGGAAGTGTCCCAGCCAGTTCCCGTATCAACTGCGCACCCTTCTCCGGAAATTTTTTACAGTATCCTTCCAGGAGTGCCTCCCATTTCTCCTGCGCTTTTTGGCCGGCCTCTAAGGCCGAGAGGTGCTGTCGGACATCTTCGGGGACAAAGAACGATTCTTCTTCGGGCCAGCCCAGGTTGGCTTTGGTCAGACGGAGTTCCTCGGCCCCCAAGGGTGCTCCGTGAGTACCAGGGGTGTTCACCTTGTTGGGACTCCCCTCAGCAATATTGGTACGGCAGACGATCAGCGAGGGGCGCTTATCCCTCTGAGCTTTGACAATCGCCCCGGAAAGGGCTTCCAGGTCGTTTCCGTCCAGTGATTCCTGAACGTGCCAGCCGTAGGCCTGGAAACGCTTTCGGACGTTCTCCGAAAAGCTCAGGTCGGTGGGGCCGTCGATGGTGATTCCGTTGTCGTCGTAGAAGTATATGAGCTTGCCGAGCCTCAAGTGTCCGGCCAGGGATGCGGCTTCAGAGGCCACTCCCTCCATCAGGTCGCCGTCTGAGCAGAAGGCGTATGTATAGTGGTCGAAAATCGGGAATTCTCTGGTGTTGTGGCGGTTGGCCAGGATGCGTTCGGCCAATGCCATGCCCACACCCATGCCCACGCCCTGGCCCAGGGGGCCGGTTGTAGCTTCAACACCGGGTGTCTCACCGTACTCGGGATGTCCGGGTGTGCAGCTTCCCCACTGGCGGAAGCTCCTTATGTCGTCGAGCGTGATGTCGTAGCCTGTGAGGAAAAGCATGCTGTAGAGGAGCATACTGGCATGTCCCATAGAAAGAACGAAGCGGTCGCGGTTGGGCCAGGTGGGGTCTTGCGGGTTGTGATTGAGAAAGCGGGTCCAGAGCAGGTATGCCATGGGTGCTACTCCCATTGGCGCACCCGGATGTCCCGAATTGGCCTCCTCGACGGCGTCGGCCGCCAGCATTCGGATTGTGTTTATACTTAATCTGGCTAATTCAGAATCTATAGTTCCCATAAAGCTATATGCTCCTTAAGTACCTTCTACTCTTCCCTCAATATTTGGAACTCAGGCGTATGAAAAAATGCACTATTGCCGTTGCATATTTACGATACACGAAATCGATCCCAAAGTCGTGCAACTTCGTTCATTGCTTTCGTATGCTCTTCGAGGTCTGATTCGCTGTACAGGACGAACCTGATTCTCTTCAGGTGTCTCAGTGATGCGGCTTCATCACTGATGGTCTTAAAAGCGACTCTGGCGGCATCCTGTATCGGGTATCCGAAGACCCCGGTGGAAATAGCGGGGAAAGCTATGGAGTTCAGCTCATTCTCTTCCGCCAGTCGAAGAGCATTGCGGTAGCAGCTTGCGAGCAGTTCCCCGGACGGTTCGTCTATCCCGTAGACCGGGCCCAGGCAGTGGATGAGGTGGCGGTTGGGCAGGTCGTGTCCACTGGTGATTACAGCTTCACCAGGCCTGATAGGTGCAAGCGCCCTGCACTCCAAGGCCAGTCCCGGGCCAGCCGTACGATGTATGGCGCCTGCTACACCGCCGCCGGGCATCAGCTGGGCGTTGGCCGCGTTAACCACGATGTCGAAACCCTCCTGGCTTGAGATATCACCCTGAATACACTCTACCAGGATCCCTTCAAACTGAACTTCCATTTATCGATGCTCCTTCCAGCCTGTCGTCAGTATCACTGGCGGGGCTCGCTCAAAGAATGTTTCCGTTCGTTAAAAGAAAGCTACCATTAAAAGGGTTGTCGACCAGCCGAAGATGGTGCCTGAAATGTAAAAAAGGCAAGTGATCAGATGTCAGACATCTGCGTGAATGGTCACAAGATTCTGCAGGTACTGCCCACAATTCTGTTTCACCTTGAACTTAAATATACTATACTGTAGTATAGTATAATAACTCCATCTCAAGGATGCCGCCATGACCGAGGATCCAATTGTATGTGATATAGAAGGGATGCACTGCGCCGGCTGTGTCGCCAACGTGGAGAAGGCTATCAGAAGCGTCCCCGGTGTACGTGATGTCAAAGTGAATCTGGCTACGGACCAGGCGTATATCGAAGCCGAGATCGAGAATTTGGATGTGGATTCACTAATCGAAACGGTGGACCGGGCAGGTTATGTGCTGAAACCGTCTTCTCCGGGCGCCGAGCAGCGTCGTGAGGAAATGATGGCTGCGGATCAGCGTAAGATGGACGAAGCCTCCAGCCGCATGCGCTGGGCGTGGGGGCTCAGCATCCCGATCATCCTCCTGATGATCCCGGAGATGTTCTTCGGGATCAGCTGGCCCACACGTGCCGTTTACGACCTGGGGATGGTTCTGCTGGCGGTTCCGGTGCTCTTCTGGGCGGGCTGGCCTACATACCGCAGCGCCTGGAAGTCAGCACTAAATCTCTCACCCAATATGGACGTCCTGATCACAATGGGATCGGGAGCATCGCTTCTGACCGGGGTGATGGCCCTCCTTGGACACTGGCTTTCCATCCCTACGATTCTGAACTATGCCGGGGTGGGGGCGATGATCATGGCGTTCCACCTCACGGGCCGGTATGTGGAGACCAGGTCGAAGGGCAGGGCGTCTCAGGCGATCAAGAAGCTCCTGACCCTTGAAGCCAGGACCGCCCGGCTGATTATCGGCTCGCAGGAAAAGGAGATCGGAGTTGATGAGGTCAAGGTCGGAGACATTATGGTCGTCCGGCCCGGAGAAAAGATCCCGACAGACGGTGAGGTGGTCGAGGGAACTTCTGCCGTGGATGAATCACTGGCGACGGGGGAGTCGATTCCCGTGGCGAAGAAGCCCGGCGACAGCGTAATCGGGGCCACGATAAACGGCAGCGGGGTGTTGAAGGTCCGTGCGACGGGGGTAGGTGAGGATACCTTCCTGGCTCAGGTAATCAAGATGGTAGAGCAGGCACAGGCGAGCGAGGTGCCGATACAGAATTTCGCGGACAGGGTGACGGCCGTTTTCGTCCCGACGATCGTCGTGCTTGCGCTGGGTACCCTGGCTCTCTGGCTGCTGCTTCCGGATGCGATGGGCAGTGTCGCACAGTGGGCGAACCGGCTGCTTCCCTGGGTGGATCCCTCTCTCGGCACGACCAGCCTTGCGCTCTATGCCGCCATAGCGGTCTTGGTTATCGCATGTCCCTGCGCCCTGGGTCTTGCGACACCGACGGCGTTGATGGTCGGCAGCGGGATGGGGGCGCAAAACGGGGTTCTGATACGCAAGGGCGAAGCGATCCAGCTGATGAAGGAAGTAAAAGTCCTCCTGCTGGACAAGACGGGCACGATCACCCTGGGACGGCCGGTTGTTACGGATGTTCGACCTCTTGAGGGCGGCATCACCGGAAGCGAACTGATTCGCCTGGCGGCCTCTGCCGAGCGCAACTCCGAGCATCCGATCGGCGGAGCAATTGTTGCTCATGCTGCCGAAAGCGGACTCTCCCTTGACGATGCGGGGGATGTTGAGGCTGTGGCGGGACTTGGATTGGTTGCCACTGTGGATGGAGAGAGGATCGCGGTCGGTTCACGCTCCTTCATGGAAATGGAAGGGGTCGATCTGGAGCCCCTGTTGCCGGTACTGCGGGATCTCGAGGAAGAAGGCAAAACCGTCGTCGCGGTAGCCCGCAGCGGCGAGCCGCTGGGGGTTTTAGCCGTGGCTGACCCGGTGAAGCCGGACTCGGCCAGGGCCATTGCAGAGTTGAAGCGTATGGGTATGGAACCTGTGATGCTCACTGGTGATAACGAATCGACCGCCAGGGCGATAGGCCGGCAGGTGGGAATAGAGCGGGTTGTGGCAGGTGTGATGCCCGATCGAAAAAGCGAGGAAGTGGCCAGATTGCAGCGTGAAGGATACGTGGTAGCGATGGTTGGCGACGGCATCAATGATGC
>JAGLTZ010000302.1 GCA_023135015.1 Candidatus Latescibacterota bacterium | reverse complement strand
GCATCTACCGGCTTCGACTCATCCTTCATCGATTCCTCTTCAACGCCTTCGGGTGCGGATTCCTCTGCATCTACCGGCTTCGACTCATCCTTCATCGATTCCTCTTCAACGGCTTCGGGTGCGGAGTCCTCTGCATCCACCGGCTTCGACGCATCTTCCATCGACTCCTCTTCGACGCCTTCGGGGACAGAGTCCTCTGCATCCACCGGCTTCGACGCATCTTCCATCGACTCCTCTTCGACGCCTTCGGGGACAGAGTCCTCGGCATCTACCGGCTTCGACTCATCCTCCATCGACTCCTCTTCGACGCCTTCGGGGGCTTTCTCCTCCATCTCTTCCGGCTCCGGGACCTCCGGCTGGGTTTTCAATGCGTCGGGCGGCCTTCTTTTCTTATATGGCCGTTTCAGCACTGCATGCCCTGGACTCTCCTCCGCCAGCCTTGCGAGAACACCCTTTTTACTTAGCAGGCTCCTCATCGTGTCGGTAGGTCTGGCTCCTTTTAAGAGCCAATAAAGCGCCCTCTCCTCGTTGATTTCCAACTGGGGAGGATTGGAATTCGGGTTGTAGTTGCCCAGAATTTCGATGAACCGACCGTCACGCGGACTCCTGGAATCGGCCACCACTACCCTGTAGTAGGCCTTCTTCTTCTTGCCTGTGCGACGGAGCCTTATGCGTGTTGCCACTCAAACTCTCCTTTTCTTGCTCTTTCCCTTAAGGGCTTTCGCCATCTTCTGCATCATCTAGTTCAGAACGCCGCGGCCTCGAAGGCGGTCGAGTACCGGTGTAAGTCTGGCGGTGAGGGCGTCGAACATAGAGAAAAAACCCCGGAGGTAACAGAACTACAAAGGTAGGTCTTAAACATAGGTTTCCAACACGCTTTTTAAAGAAATATCCGGAACGGATGTCAGGTGGACTCAGGCAGCCGTTTCCGCCGATCGCAGACCCCTGATCACGGCGGGCGGGTCGGGTGCATGGAAGATAGCGGAGCCGGCCACGAGCACGTCCGCACCGGCGGCCGCAACTTCTGCTGCAGTCTCCAGATTCACTCCCCCGTCTACTCCAACGGATATCTCCACTCCCAGCCTGGCTGCCTCTGCCTTAACCAATGAAATCTTCTCCAGGCATTCCGTGATCAGCTTCTGTCCGCCGAAACCTGGATGAACGGTCATGATCAACACACTGTCCAGCTGTTCAAGATATGGATACACCCACTCGACCGGGGTATCAGGATTCACCGCTATACCCCGTCCCACACCGGCCTCTTTCAGCCGGTCCAGGATCGCCGTTGCACGCTGCTGCCGCTCGGAGGGCTCGAAAGCCTCCAGATGAAAATCCACTGCATCGGCACCCGCTTCGATGAATGCATCCAGATAAGTATCCGGTTCGGTGATCATCAGGTGGGCATCCAGCTTCAGCCCTGTCAGGTTGCGTATAGCCTTAACGATCATGGGTCCGAAAGTGAGGTTCGGCACGAAATGAGCGTCCATCACATCTAAATGAAGGACCTCCGCTCCCGCCTGCTCAGCCATTGCTAGCTCTTCTGCCAACCGTCCGAAATCAGCCGAGAGGACACTCGGGGCGATCTTGATACTCATTGTTACAATGGCCTCCGCGACATCCCCGCAGAACGCAAGGCAAGCGGAGGAAAGGGCGGGAACTGGAGGCGGCGTATCAGGGGAGGGGGTGCGCCTATTCCCACCGTGTCCGGTGGGGCTGGAGTGAAGCCGGTACGGATCGCCACCCTCAGATCGAAGATCGGCTTGCCTTCCACCTCACTGCCCGGTTCCGGACTCTGTCCTATCACGGTCATCATCATACTCTCGTCATCCTCCACCCATTCGATCCAGACCAGTCCGTTCAGCTCTCGTATAATATCCAATGCCCTCCCCAGTCCCTCATTCACCAGCAGTGGAATACGTACGCTAAGCCGTGCCGGACCGGAGCTTATTACCAGATCAACCCGCCTTTTACGGAGCGATTTCACATTGGCGACAGGACGCTGGTCGATCACCGTTCCTTCCGGTGCGTTGTCGGGACGGCTGGTCACACTCCCCAGGAGCAATCCGAATTCGCGAAGCTTGGCCCGGGCCTGGTCCTCGCTGAGCCGCGTCAGATCTGGGATAACGATCTCCTCCGGCCCCCGGCTTACAACAACCCCCACCGTCCGGCCTCTCTTCACCTTGGTGAAGGGGGGAGGCGTCTGTTCGATGATGTGCCCTTCCTCGTATACGGGGGAGAACTCTTCCTCGATCTTCTCGAGCTCCAGACCAAGTTCGGTAAGCGCTCGCTTTGCAGCATAGAAATCCTGATCTACGATATCTGGAAGCTCCACCTCGGACCCCAGCTTCGTGAAGGCGGGCATAACCACCCGGTCTACTACGATCATGCCGCCCAGAAAAAAGAGCGCAATAATTACCAGCAGCAGTATCAGCAGACCTACCGTCTTAAAAATCAGGAGCAGGTCCCCACTTCCCCTATCCTCTGTCAGGGATGCTCTCATACGTTATGATCCCGTCGTATCAGGCGAACCGCGAATGCGCCATCAATACTGTCACGCCAAGGAAGCGACCCCACCGTTGCACGGTCTTT
>JAGLTZ010000301.1 GCA_023135015.1 Candidatus Latescibacterota bacterium | reverse complement strand
CGACCGGCATCGCCCCAGCCTCCGCCGCCCGGCGTTTCCAGTCTGATCGCTTCGCCCGCTCCCAGCTGCCAGGTTCCCTTGCCCGCCATCGGCTCCTCCTCGCCACCGGTACCGATCCGTACCCCACAACCCGGACTGCCCGCCTCACCATCGTGCAGCCCGTACGGCCCGAAGGTGCGCCGCTCGCACAGCAGGCTCACCGTGGCCGGAGCCAGCAGGCGGAGTTCCCTGACGATACCGTCACCACCCGGGTGCTTCCCGGCTCCTCCCGAGCCGGATCGCACCCCGTATCGCCCCACCCTGAAGGGATAGGTGTGTTCCAGGGCCTCCACCGGCGTGTTGCGGGTATTGGTCATATGGCAGTGGATCGCAGAGGGACCGGGACTGCCGGGTCTGCCTCCCATTCCTCCCCCCGTGGTTTCGTAATAGGCGAATGATTCACCGGTGCGGGGATCGATACCACCGATGCTCAAGTTGTTCATCGTACCCTGGCTTGCCGCCGGCACCCTGTCGGGAGCGGCCCGGGCCATTGCGCCGAGAAGTACATCCACCAGGCGCTGGCTTGTCTCCACGTTGCCCGCCGCCACCGCCGCAGGCGGCCTGGCGTTTACCAGTGTGCCCTCCGGCGCGATCAGGCTGATTGGGATGAAGGAACCGTGGTTGGGTGGAACCGAAGGGTCGAGCAGGCAGCGGAACACGTAGACCGTAGCCGACAGGGTGACCGCTTCAACGGCGTTGAGCGGCCCGAGGCACTGAGGTGCGGTACCGGTGAAATCGACCGTGGCCTCATCCCCCTCTATTGTTACGGCCACCTTTATGGAGAGCGGCCCGCTGCCCATTCCGTCGTCGTCGAGGCGATCCTCGAACCGGTAGGTTCCGTCGGCCATATCGGAGATGAGCGCCCTGGTCATCCGCTCAGCATAGTCGAGAAGGTGCCCAGCATAGGCCAGGGGCTCCTCCACACCCCTTTCCCCCATGATCTCCTGAAGACGCGCCGCGCCGACATCGAGCGAGGCCATCTGCGCCCTGATATCCCCCTCCCTCTCCTCAGGGGTCCGTACGTTGGCCATGATCAGCGCCACTATGTCGGTATCGGGTTCCTGCTGCCCTTCGCGTCGCAGCCGAACGGGAGGTATGCGAAGGCCCTCCTGATAGATCTCGGTTGCAACCGCCATCGAGCCCGGGGCTATACCCCCCACATCGGCGTGGTGAGCCCTCGATGCCACGTAAAACAACGGGGAGGGATCGGCCGGAGAATACACCGGCGCGACCATGGTCAGGTCGGGCAGGTGCGTTCCTCCGGCGAAGGGGTCGTTGAGCAGGACGATCTCACCGGGCTGAAGATGACCTCCGGCCAGCGCGGAAGCTACAGAGCGAGGCATGCTGCCCAGATGTACTGGCAGGTGATCCCCCTGGGCGATTACACGGGCCTGTGAATCGAAGAGAGCGCACGAGTAGTCGCGGCGTTCTTTAATGTTCGGCGATGAGGAGGACCGCTGGAGCACTGCCCCCATCTCTTCGGCGATACCGGCAAAGCGGTGTTTATATACTTCGAGCAGTACCGGATCCATATCTGCCAGAGCTGCCCTGTTC
>JAGLTZ010000300.1 GCA_023135015.1 Candidatus Latescibacterota bacterium | reverse complement strand
AATGCCAGTGACCGTTCGGCCTCATTCTGATTGCTCCGGGTGATATCGAGCAGCGTCTCCAGGGGTGCTGCGTCGGGCCAATTGCTAAGCGCGCCGATCGCCACACGGCGGATCCCGGCGTCATCGTCTCCGGTGGCCGTGGAGAGGGCTGCCATGGATTTCACACCGGGCAGATCGCCGAGCACCGTGAGGATGGATGCCCGCACGTTTGAAGGCTTGCCGGGGAGAGCTGTGAGCAGATGATCGATCCCGGCATCCCGTTCCTCCATCCGTTCGCATACCGCCAGGATCGCCTTCTCCAGCTCAATCCGGTCTTCCCCCCCAGGTGCCCTCTCCAGCAGGTCCAGAAGCGCGGGCAGGTCGACATCACCCGCGAGGAGTGCAAGAGCCCGTATGGATTCAGCACGTACGTGACTGTCAGCGTCACCGGCGAACTCCAGATAGACAGGTACGGCGGCCTCCACATTCCTGGCCGCAAGAATCCCGATCAGGACCGCCTGGACCTTATCATCACTCTCGCGTATCAGCTGAATTATCCGGTCATCCACCCCTTCGGCATCCAAGCGTGCCAGGCTCTGAGCGGCAACCCCGGCTGTCTCATCAACCGAGGATGCAATCCGGGCCAGCAGGCGCACATGGGAAGCGTCACCCACAGCGCCCAGGGCGATTGTGGCTGCTGTTCGTACCCCCGGATCATCACTCTCCGATTCCCGGAGCACCGCCGGTGCAGCTGCCCGGGTCTTGCTGTAAGCTAATGAGGAAAGAACCATGATCCGGGTGGCCGGATGTAGCGTGGCCAGGTGCTCCGCTACAGGTGCTATGTCAATGACACCATGCAGTTCGACCATGAAACGCGCCGCCGCCTGCTGGATCTTCGCTTCATCATCCCTGAGCATGGCCAGCAGCGTCTGGACGGCTTCGTCTCCCTGGCTGTGGGCCATACCGCGATAGGCCGCAATTCGCGTGGATACCGGAACCTCTTCCGATATCATCCTGTTGTAGATGGCCTGCGCCTCCGGTATTGCACCCATGTCCAGATAGTCGTCAGCGCAACGGAGCAGCGCATCCTGGCGGAGGGATTCCAGCCCGGTTGTTGGCTTCGCCCTCTCCAGGGCTGCAGCCGCGTCGGAACCCCCTATCTCGCCCATAGCCGTTATGCATGCTCCGGCAAGTGCGGGATCCGCATCATCGAGCAGGGCTGCGATGCGTGGAACAGCCTCTTTGCTGCGACGCTGACCGATCGACCCGATCACGCCGATGCGCAGATCGCCTTCGAGTTCATCGAGAGCCTCCAGGAAAATTCTGTCGACCTCCGGTGACTCAACGCCCTGCAGGGCGAAGCGGGCAGCGTCGGAAAGCTCCTCGTTTCGCAGCAGCTGCGACAGGTACGGGAGCGACTGCTCCGGCTCGATCCGGCGCAGCATGCGGCAGGAAAACTGTCTGGCGGTGAAGGTGCTCCCCGGATTCTCCAGGACATCTATCAGGCGGGTCTCGATGCCTCTGTGCTCAGCGGGTGCACTGTTCCGGATTTCGGCTTCAATGGCTGCCAGGGAGAGGCGGCTCTGGCCATCTTCATAGGAAACCAGTACCGCAAAAGGATCATCCACGGCCCCGGCCTCGGTAGTCAACACCGGCCGGGGTGTGACCGCCAGGGAGCCGCTCGGTGTGTCGTCGATCTCGAGGTCACCCAGCGCGTACTGGATCCCGGCCAGGTAATGCCCGACCACGGCGCTGTTCAGCAGGACCTCGATGTTATGGCCCAGAGAGCAGTAGAACACGCGTCCCTCGCCGTACCGGCGCACCCAGGAGATCGGGAAGTCATTGTCCACCCGCTTGATGCCGGTGACCTGGTGGTTGCGGAGGTTGGACATGTCCAGGCTCAGCAACACGCGGTCGATGTCACGCGAATAGGGACCCATGACCTGATATATCTCGTCCCTTATAAGGAACGCCCTGCCGCCGAACGAGGCGTTCAGCGGGTGACCTGGTTCGTCGATCTTGACCGCCCAGGTTCCGTTGGCGGTCCAGGGGTGGTCCTCGAACTGGCCGCCCATCATCTCGGCCGCCTCGGGCCAGGTGAAGAAGTTGTCTATCGCCGCGTGGAAGCCGGCGATCCCCTTGCCGCTACGGACGAATTCGAGGAGGTTCCTGCGATACTCCTGACTCTCGAAGATGAGATGGGTGGTGTTGTTGAGGAAAACGAGGTCGAACTGGGCCAGGAAGTCCGCCTCGAAGACCTCCATCTCCTTTGAATGGACAACTTTGAAAGCGCCAGTCTTCTGCCCCATGAGCTCCAGCAACTGCGCCGTCGCGGGGATCGCCCCGTGCTGGTAGCCCTCGCATCGGGAGAAGACCAGGATCTTCCTGGCCTCCCGGGGCCTTACCACCGCCTTCTCCGGTATGGCGGCGAAGAGCTTCTGACCCAGCTCGTCGAGCTCCTGTACGGCTAACGACCCGGCTCCACCAGGAGCCATCCCGGTCCACCCGCCACTGGAGCAGCCGAGGGCGAGGGGCATCATCAGAACAGGGATCGCAAACAGGATGCGAAGCATCGAAACGCGAGATATCGGGTTGCGGGGATTCAACATTTTCTGACCTTCCGGATTGACTGTGGCCATCGAACCTCGATCGGTTGTTGCTCCACTTTGGCGACGCATCACAGGACCCACGGTTTGCGGTAGGATCGACCCAGCAGGGCGCTGGCGCCCGGATCATCTATGATCTCTTCACTGACCGGATCCCACTTGATCCTACGGCCGGTGAGCATGGCGATCTCCCCCAGATGCCCCACACTGATTGACCTGCAGGCGGTCTCGACCGGTGTCACCGTGGGCTTCCGGCTCTTGACACAGTCGATGAAATTCTGGAAGTGATCGTTACTCTCGTAGAGGCGGATGTCGCCGGCGCCGATCTCCTCCGGCCGGAGCAGGTTCTTGTCTGAGGCGTCGATACCGCCGCGGTTGACATGGACCCAGCCGTCCTCCCCATGCCACTTCGCACCCATGAAGCCGATCCGTGAGGTGCTCCCCACGACGAACGTCACACCACCCTCGTACTTACAGGTGAACCTGTAATCGGTGGGAGCGTCCCAGAGACCCTCGGCGGGATAGTCGGCCTTGCCCTCTATCTCGTACGGCCCCGTCCGGTCGAGGCCCATACCCCAGTGGGCGATATCGATATGGTGTCCGGCCCAGTCTGTTAGCTGGCCGCCTGAATAATCCATGATCCAGCGCCAGTCCCAGTGGCACCGGTCGCTGCCGAATTCGCAGTACTCACGCCAGGGAGCCGGGCCGAGCCAGAAATCCCAGTCGAGCCCATCGGGTACGGGTTCGGGCTGTATGATTCCTGTCCTGTTGCCCGTGGGCAGGCCGACCTCAACCAGATGCACTTTGCCGATACGCGCGTTGCGCACCAGTTCGCAGGCATGACGGAAGTGCCACTGCGACCGCTGCCAGCTGCCTGTCTGCCAAACTCTCCCGTATCGATGGACCGCGTCACAGATGGCCCGACTCTCACGAATCGAGCGCGAGAGTGGCTTCTCACCGTAGATATCGAGGCCGGCCCGTGCTGCCATGATTGTAGGAATGGCATGCCACTGGTCGGGCAATGCGAGCGATACGACGTCCAGGTCACCCCCCCGTGCGATCAGTTCCCGGAAGTCGCCGTAGGTGGCGCAGTCGCTGTTGCCATACGTGCTATCCACACGGTTCTTCGCACGTTCGAGATGGTTGCGGTCTACGTCGCAGACCGCAACGATCTGTACTTCATCTTTACCAAGGAAGCTATTCATGTTGCTCAAGCCCTGGGAGCCGACACCGATGCATCCCATCACGAGCCGGTCGCCGGGTGCGACATACCCTTCGTGGCCCAGCGCTGAAGCCGGGATGATCGCGGGCAGTGCGGCCGCCACTCCCGCTACGGCAGTGCCCTTTATGAAAGTACGCCGGTTGATCTGTGGTCTATCTTTCATGAGCCTGAACCTTCCTGATGGGGATCAGTGCTTTCGCCAGATTACTGACGTATGTACCAGGAGCCTGTCGGAGAAACACTCCGGCTGCGGCTAGCGCTGGCCTCCGGCTGGCTGCGTTGGTTCTCACGGAATGTCCTCGACGTAGCGCAGTGGCTACGTCTCCGGGCTTTCCGCTCAAC
>JAGLTZ010000030.1 GCA_023135015.1 Candidatus Latescibacterota bacterium | reverse complement strand
TCCACCTGTTCTTCCAGCCTAGCGCCAAGGGCCTCGAGCTCATCTAGATGTTCCTGGCCGACCCGTCCGGGAAGGCTTTGGGCAGCAGCCGGGACTGTGGCGAGTTCCGCACCGATCAGGAAACAGGTTTCCTGTATGGCCAGTAGTTCACTGCGCACACGACCGTCTCTGGAGAGGGCCCGCCCCAGCCCGATCGCCGAAACAGCTTCGTCCAACACACCATACGCGGAGGTCCGCGGATCGTTCTTTGAGACTTCCTCGCCTGAGAGAAGGCGGGTTCGGCCCCCGTCACCCTTTTTTGTGGAAATTACCATGGTATTAGTCCGGCACCCACCCTTCAGAAATGCTGCGATGGTAGTAAAAGTTGAAACGGTCCACCAGATGCTGCTCATCCTGCGTAAGGGACTCTTCCCTGTCCCCCCGCTCGAGCAACTCCTGCAGATCATTCAGGGTAAATTTCTTGAAAAGCTCAAGATCCTCGCTCTCAACCGGCTCCACGTTGTCCTGCTCCATTATCATGATTATCCGTGAGACAGGAAGGTGCTTGAAGGCCTCTACGAAATCCAGCTGGATATGGCTACTACTCTCTTCGTCTATGACACGCATTACGCGGATGAATTCCATTCGATCCCTGTAGTGCCTGCGGCTCGTAATCGCATCGAATATGTCCCCAATGGCCAGTATACGCCCCGCCTCGGGGATCTCTTCTCCCGACAGACCCAGGGGATATCCTTCCCCATCAATCCGCTCATGGTGGCTGGCGGCCATCATCGGGATCTCTTTCTTCTCCCGATCGAAATGGATCTTATCCAGGATGTTCAGCGTATGGCGAGCATGCGACTGGATGATTTTATACTCTTCGTCATCCAGCTTGCCGTCCTTGAAGAGCACCACTTCCGGCACTCCGATCTTGCCGATGTCGTGCATGAGAGCAGCCGCATTAAGGATTTCAAGCTGCTTCTCGGAATATTCGAGTTCCTCAGCAATAGCGACAGAATAGTCGGTGACCCGCTTGCTGTGTCCGGCAGTGATCGGGTCACGTGCGTCCATCGCAGTCGCCAGGGTTTCCACGAAAGAGATGAAGCTCTTCTTCTGCTCCTCATAAAGCTGGGAGTTTTCCACCGTTATCGCGGCCTGTCCCGCCAATGATTTCAGGATCTCCTCATCCTCCTGGGTGAACTCCTCATCCCCCTTCTTGTTCAGTACCTGCATGATACCTATCCGCTCACCGGCCTTGTTGTTCATGGGTACCGCGAGCACGGATCGGGTTCTGTAGCCTGTGCGTTTATCGAACTCCCTGTTGAACCGCTCATCTTCGTAGGCGTCGGGGATATTGAGTGTCTCACCGGTCGTAGCCACTGCCCCGGCAAGGCCCAGATGCATGGGGAACCTGATCTCCATGAAGCGGACACCCTGGGCCACTTTCGACCAGAGCTCCTCGGTGTCCCAATCGATCAGGAAGAGGCTGGAGCGATCCGCATTCATAATATCTGTAGTTTTGGCCACAATCAGATTGAGAAGGCGGTCCAGATCGAGCGTACCCGCCACCGCACGGGACACATCGCACATGGCACGCAGGCGGTACAGCTCGAGGAGTGCGTCTTCGAGGGTGATCTTCTCCTCTTCACCTGGAGGTGGGCCGGGGTTGGAAGGATCGCTTTTTCCCGAATCTGGCATCGAACTTTCCCCCTGGGGAATCGTGTCACTGCCAACTATGATAGTGCCCTGTCACGCAACAACCATGGCATTCGAGCGGCGCCGTATCCCGACCGGCTGCGTTGCGTCTCCTCGCCATAGCCACCGCTATGC
>JAGLTZ010000003.1 GCA_023135015.1 Candidatus Latescibacterota bacterium | reverse complement strand
CCGAAATTGCGCAAAAGAGCCGTTTTCGGACGGAAACTAGGTAGGGGGAGGAAAATGCGGTTACATATTCGGAAGAACAGATCCACGCAGAGCGGATTTACTCTTGTCGAGCTCCTCATCTCCCTTGTTCTGACTTCGTTTCTCTTTTCTTCGATGCTTGTCGTATTTCAGGCCCAGACGAGGGTGAATACGGTTGAGATGGATGTGAGCGAGAGCCAGCAGAATGCCAGAGTGGCGATGTCTGCCCTTAACCAGGACGTCCGGCAGGCCGGCTATTTCGTGGACAGGTTCAACAAGCAGCCGGTATGGATCGATGCGGCACCATATCAGCTCACTTTCAACGCGAATATCTCGGACCAGTTCGTTGCCATGCATCGTGATTCAGCCGTGCCGCTCAGCGATGGCAGCCAGTACCGCCCAGGGGATTATTCAGCCTCTCCCCAGGAAGAGAACCTTCCTTCTTTCCTGGACAGGTACCTCAACGATTCAGAGACAATACGGCTGACTCTGGATCGCACTTACGATGGTCTGGTCACAACCGGTGACCGACAGGAGGGATCGTTCAACCCGTGTCTCTACACACTCATAAAGGAGATTAACGGGAATCCGCCGGCTATCCTTGCTTACAACGTCAGGGGGCCGGGTGCATATCCGGACGGGACCTCCCCTCCACCTCTCTTCAAGTACTGGGGTACTTTTTTTGGTATAGAGGATTCGTTGAGCCTGTGGGGGGATGGCAACGGAGATGGTTTTCTCTCACCTTCTGAAATAGCCGCTTTTACCCGGGTTTCGGTCAACCAGCTGCCCAATATCCGTCAGGTTGATGTAGAGATCATTGTAGAGACCGGACGCCCCGATTCCAGGTACACAGGCCGGGGCAGCACCGAGGCAACACCTTATCCATATCGTTCATATAATCTGAGGGGAAGGATCAGGGCCCGGAACGTCGGCATTAATCCGACCGGCCTGCTTTTGTGCGGAAATCCCCCGCTCAGTCCCCTTAACCCGAGAGGATATGACACTCCATATGATCGTGGAGCCAGTATCACCATCGAATGGGACTCGTCTCCCGAGGAATATTCCGGCGAGGATGACGTTCAGTACTATTCGATCTACCGGATGTTGACGGGGGGGGACTATCAGGTTGTCGGACAGGTCCAGGCCATGGGTGTGGACACCTCGTATACGTTTTATGACGATGGGGATATCGACAATTTCGATGCGCCTGTAGATGGGGTGGAATACTACTACTACATCACCGCATGGGATTGTGCCCCGCAGGAATCGGTCCCTTCGGAGACGATTGGACCGCTTGTCAGCGTTCCCAACGGTCCCGGCCCGGCCGCAATCGAGGACGCGTGGGATACTCCATGCGACTCCGGTACTGATATCACTGTCAAGATCTCGCAAAGTCCTCAGGACGATGGTTCAGAATCAGGGGTCAGCAGATACAATTTCTACCGTGGTACGGTACAGGATACGAGTATCGTAATGAAGATAATGATCGATACCCTTGCCGCAGCGGGCTCATCGATCTACGAATTTCACGACACAGCAGGCAACATGGCCGGTGTGCCGCCGGTGGATAGTCAACCCTACTACTATATCGTACGTGCCGTTCAGGGCGGGGTTGAGAGCGAGAACAGCAATGAGTTCGGTCCGGTCTGGTCAAATTCCGGTCTCTCCGCTCCCTTCCTGCTGTCGGTGAGTGATAAACCGGCAGACGACGGCAGTGCGCTGATTCTAGAATGGCGCCGGTCTGCTTCAGAAGACTGCTCACCCGTACCAAACGAATACAGCATTCAGCGCAGGGTAAAGGGTACATCGACGTGGTACCCGGTGATCGATATCCCTGTAGCATACCAGAACTACTACGGTTACGAGGATGACAACGGGGGGGTCGGGCTGGTTAAAGACACTACTTATGAATACTTCGTGGAAATACGTACGACCGGCACAGGCCAGCCATCAAACATCGTCGAAGGCACGCCGAAGGAAAACCCTCCGGTAGGTGCTCCTGTAAACCTGAATGCACAAGACGTTCTATGTGAGTCGGACGGCGATATCGAAATCACCTGGTATCGCTCTCCCGACGATGGAGCAGGGGGATATACCGCGGATGAGTATCATCTCTACCGCAAGATCGACGGCGGGATCTACAGCCAGATAGAAATCTTCCCGGCTGTCGGAGCCCTCAGCTACAGCTGGGTGGATGCTGATTCCACCAATCCGGGCAACGCTCCCGTCGTTGGAAATGTGTACTGGTATAAAGTTACCGCTTACGATCTGGACACCGGATCAGAGAGTGAGCCGTCTAACGAAGACGATGCCCTCAGCGATGGGAGCCCGGGCGCTCCAGAAATCACAGCGGCCTACGACACGTATGGAGGTGGCACCCGGCAGATCCGCGTTGAGTTCACCAGATCACCAGACGATGGCGGCTGTTCCGACTCGGTTACACTATACCGCATTTACAGGACCACCACGCCCGGATCATACGGAGCATGGATCGGACAGGTATCAGCAATAGACGCGAATTCCTATACCTGGAATGACAACAAGGAAAATTCTTCAGCGCCTCCGCTGGATGGCTATTCGTATTACTATGTTGTCCGGGCTTATGATCCGTTCAACATCGTTGAGTCGCGGAACAGCAACGAGTTTGGCCCTGTTGAGCCGTACGGTGCGACATGCGACTGCTGCCCGATATTCGTCGATGATATGGAGATAGGGGATCTGGGATGGTCTCACGGAGCCGATCCTTCCTACAAGGATGACTGGGAGCTGGGCTCTCCTATGGGCAAATCGTTTGATCCGAGCCTTGCAAATTCCGGCGCTCATGTTTGGGGTACAGATCTTGGAGGTGGAACACGCGACGGCCAATACCGATCAAGTGTGGTATCGTGGCTGATAACCCCAACGATAGACTTTTCCGGTTTTGAAGCTGGATATATTACCATGTCGTACTACCGGTGGCTGTCGGTCGAGGATTCGAAGCGTGACAAGGCCCAGATCAGGTTTAACGACGGCAGCGGCTGGCAGACCATCTGGCAGAACACACAGAACGACGACACGGTGGACAACATCTGGAAACTCCAGTATCTGGATCTGTCGCAGTATGTGCTGGGCAAGAGCGCTGTACAGATCGCGTTCCTGCTCGACACCAACAGTTCCCAGCAGTACGGGGGTTGGAATATCGACGATGTCGAGATCTGCTATACCGCCCCCGGACCGTGCGACTACTTCTTATATGTCGGGGACTCGATTGCTGAGAACCAGGGCAACAACCTCTTCTTCGATATCACGAATGGGGCTGACCAATACGTTGATCTCCAGGGTATGGTAATCGGCTGGTCTGCCGAGAACAGCAGGTTGAAGAGTATTTCGCAGTCAGGTGTCGTCTGGACCGCCCCGGTAGCCGAACTGCCGACCGTGGAAGCCATATTCGAACCGTCAGATTATGTACAATTCGCCCCTGGGGAGACGAAGAGCTTCAAACTCCGGTTCCAGCCTGGACAGATGCGCGGCTCGGCTCTCACACTGAAGTTCCTAACCGCATGTGGCTGGTCGAGCGAGGTTGTCATCCAGGTGCCCGAATAAAGGACGGCTTGAAATGAAGCGGTTTTTAGCCACCATTCGAAATGAGGAAGGTTCCGCCCTGATGGCAGCTTTCTGGATGCTGGTCGTGCTGCTGCTTGCAGGGCTTGCAGCCAGTTACTCTACTACTACGGAAGTCGGGCTCTCGGGGAATGAAAAGCTTGATGCACAGCTCTTCTATCTGGCAGAGGCGGGGGTCGCCCAGGTGAAGAAACACCTGGATGGGCTTGGCGTGCCTTTCGATGGAAGCGGCCCGAACAACGATGCACCTGTCCAGTTATATCTCGAAGAACAGATAGGTGCTGTAAGCGGTGTGAGCGGAACGTTCACGGCCTATGTCGACCCGCAGGAACGAGTGGCAGGCATGCCTAACCGGTATCTGGCCATTACCGTGCGTGCCCGGATGTCAGGTTCCCCTCTGGTCAGGGTGGTACAGGAGAGGGTAGGCCAGGAAAATTTCGCAAGGTTCTCGTATTTCACGGACCAGGAGACATCGCCCGGCGGGTTGACTGTATGGTTCAGGTCTGATGACATCCTGAGAGGGCCGGTACACTCCAATGATCAGCTGAATATTGACGGCGACCCTATCTTCGTGAAGGAGGTAACCTCATCAGCCTCCAGTGTCAATTATGCCGCTGGAACCAACACCCCGGACTTCAGAGAAGGAATTGAATTCAACGTTGATCCTATCACACTGCCAAGCGATACCGGTTTGATCCAGCTAAAGGCAAAGGAAACCGACGGGCTCCATTTTACGGGGAACGTCGATATTGTACTGGGTTACGATGAACCAACTGATTACTCCTGGGTCACTGTTGACATGGATCAGGGTGGTCCTGCGCTACCTGTAGAATACCAGATCCCGGGCAATGGCGTGCTGTATGTAGACGGTAATATGACTATTCAGGGGACTTTGAAAGGCGTCATGACAGTGGCATGCAGCGGCGACATGTATATCGTTGATAACGTGGAATACACAACCGATCCCCGTGTAGACCCTTCAACCTCCGACCTGCTGGGACTCGTGGCCGAAGGCAACGTAATCGTTGCCGCCAGTGCCGCAAATCTTGACACCGGGGACGAGATTATCATGGCTGTAATAATGGCGCTGAGCACCTCATTTATCGTGGAAGACTATGATATCGGCACTGTCCGCGGTACTCTGTGGGTCATTGGTGGGGTGATCCAGCAGAAGAGAGGACCTGTTGGCACATTCGATTTGATTACAGGTAACCTCCTTACCGGTTATACAAAGGACTATGTTTGGGATTCGAGACTGGCGGATAGCCCTCCTCCAGCGTTTCCGACAACAGGTCGGGTGATGACCCTGGCCTGGAGAGAGCTGGATCCAAATGTAGACATCTCCGCAAACGTTTTCTGAAGTACTTTTAATGATTATTTAAATGTTGATCGGAGGAGCTTGACACCCAAGAAAGAGGATTCTATTGTTGATGATGCTGTTTAAGTGTAATGAGGTAGAAACAGAACGAAAGAGGCTCACCTGGGGGTCTCTTTGTCTCCATTGGGCAGAAATTTGCCGGTAGGGTGATATGGCGGCTCTGAAACGGGGAAAGAGCACTGTAGGTCTGGATATTGGCTCCTCCGCTATCAAGCTTGTGCGTATCCAGCACAGCGCGGAGAGCTTCATGATGGATAGCTATGACTTCGAACCTATGCCGCCGGGTGCGATTATTTCC
>JAGLTZ010000299.1 GCA_023135015.1 Candidatus Latescibacterota bacterium | reverse complement strand
GCGGATCGTGGCCTCGGGCCGTCCGGAAGAAGTAGCCGGAGAGCCCAACTCGTATACAGGGTGCGCGCTGAGAGGTGCGCTGGAGCGGCTGGGCGTAGATTAATAGATTCGGGGAAGGGACTGCTTTATGAGGAAAGGCGAGTCAGAACGCCTTACAAAGTGGGGAGATCGCATCGACAGGTTGCTGGCTCCATCTGTTGGCGAGGCGCCCCGCAGCCTGGAGGAAGTTGACCGCCTCGACTGGGAGTTATGGCTCCTGGTCACTCTCGTAATGTTCAGCCTGCTGGGAGCCTTTATCCTGAACCACGTTCCCGGGGTGCTGCCGCCGGTCGAAATGGTCCTGAAACCCTCCATCCTCGAGACCTATACCGATGGTCTGACCGTCCTTGTACTTCTTTTCTGCCTCTATGTAATCCAGAAACACAGGCAGCTTCGCCAGACCCGCTACAAGCTTGTTGAAGCCCAGGTTAAGGAGGAAGGACTCAGACAGAGGCTTTCACTCATCGAGGTCCTGTTCGAGTTCTCCAGTGAGGTCACCACCGGAGACAGTTCGCGCAAGGCATACGGCAATGTACTTGAATCACTCCGCCTGGTCATGGATGCCGACCAGACCTCACTCTATTTGCTCAACACCGATACAGATGAACTGGTCCTGGAGGGTTTCCAGGGAACAAGCGCTCTTGCCCCTCCCAACCGAGTACTGGTCGGCAGCGGCTATGCCGGCTGGGTAGCCCGACATGCCGAGCCGCTTCTGCTGGATGAATCCGTTGAAAAAACCCGCTTTGAAGGGCTGACAGAGTCGGAACATGAATTAAAGTCCGCCATATACGTTCCTCTTCAGGTGGACGACGAGATATGGGGTGTGATCGGGGTAGGCGTCTCATCCTCTGAAGACCAGTTCACCGAGTGGGACCTCAAGCTGGTCCATATTTTCGGAAACGCAATGGCCCTCAGTATACGCAAGAACGATCTGATAGATCGCCTGCAGGAGAGCCTGAAGCAGAACGAGGAGACGCAGCTGCAGCTCATACAGGCGGAGAAACTCGCCGGGCTCGGCGAACTGATGGCCGGGATAAGCCATGAACTGAACAATCCGCTGGGAGTCATCGTCGGTAATACAGAACTGATGCTCGAAGGGGAACTGGACGAAGAGATACGCCGGCGGCTCGATAGTATGAACCAGGAGGCCATGAGGGCCAAGCGCCTGGTGGAGAACCTGCTCCAGGTTTCCCGGGGGGATGAGGTCCGGGGTGAGGAAGTGAATCTTAACGATGTCGTCGAGCAGTCCCTGTCACTGCTCCGTTATCAGCTGGGCCTCGATGACGTCGACATCGAAACCAACCTCTCCGACGGTCTCCCGCCGAGCGTCCTGGATCCGTTCCAGGTACAGCAGCTCATTTTCAACCTGGTGAATAATGCGCGCCATGCCATGATGACCACCGACAGATCGAAGCGCCGTATTACGGTGAAGACATCTCTGCGGCAGGAGGGCGCCCCGGCTGGTTTGGGGCCGACTCCTGCCGTGCACCTGCAGATAAGAGATGCCGGTCCAGGTATTCCCGAGGAGATGATCGGCAGGATCTTCGATCCGTTCTTCACCACCAAGGAGGTTGGCGAAGGAACCGGGCTCGGCCTCTCGATATGCTACCGGGTGGTGAAGCAGTTCGGCGGGATGATAGAGGCGAGCAACCACTCGGAGGGGGGTGCGGTCTTCGATATCTGGCTTCCAGTGGATTCCAGTGTCAAACCGGGTGAAGAGGAGCCGGTAACAGGCCGGCCGGAAGCGGATTCCACTCCTCAAACAGGGACGGTTCTCGCGGTTGAGGACGAGGAGAAAATAATGGAGGTGCTGGTTGAGATCCTGGAACTGGCCGGTCACGATGTATTGACGGCCGGCAATGGTCGGGAAGCGCTTCAGGTACTTGAAGCATCAGAACCTCCGGACATAATCCTGCTCGATCTCAAGATGCCGGTAATGGATGGGCGCGAGTTCTTCCAGAAACTACTGGAGGAAAAACCCCGGTTGGCAGAACGCGTGCTGTTCCTCACGGGAGACACCCTGAGCCCGAGCGCCCGGAGTTTCCTCAAGAGCGTCGGCCGGCCCTACCTGAGCAAGCCGTTCGCCCTCGACGAGCTGCGGAGAGCCGTGGAAGAAATAATCAGTGCCCGGCCGGAATCTACTGAGTTTTCAGACGGAAACTGAATAGGGGGGAGTCCTGAACAACAACATAACCTGGCAGGTGGTGCTTCTTTTAATCCTTCTCTGTCTATCAGGGTTCTTTTCATCCTCCGAAACAGCCCTTTTCTCCCTGAACAGGTCCCGCATTGCCTCAGAGAAGCTCTCCGGGCGCAGGTCGTGGCGCACGGTGCTGACTCTTCTGAGCAAGCCGCGTCGCCTGCTGGTCAGCCTCCTGGTCGGCAATACACTGGTCAATGTCGCCGCAGCCTCGCTCGGAACGGTAGTTGCGATAGAACTGCTCTCGTCGATAGGCAGTCAACGCGCGGTAGAAGCGGGGATGTTATGGGCGACGGTCATAATGACTATCCTGATTCTCTTTTTCGGCGAGATCGCCCCTAAATCTTTCGCCCTGGAAAACGCTGAAAAGATGGCTCCCGTCATCGCGGGCCCGCTTGCTGGATTCGCGGCCCTGTTGGGGCCCGTGCGTGTCGTTCTGGAGCGCATGACCGATCTCCTTGTTTCTCAGACCAGGCTTTCCCGGCTTGCGGGCCCTGGTCTTTCGAGTGATGAGCTGGCGACGGCCGTGGAAGTAGGACACGATGAGGGTGTCGTGGATGCCTTCGAGCGCAAGGTCATCAACAATATTCTCGATCTTGAAACCAGGACCGCAGGTGAGGTGATGACCCCCAGGGTCGAGGTAGTGAGCCTCGATATAGATACTCCGGTCGATGAGTGGGCTCGCGCTTTCCGCGAAAGCGGATACTCACGCCTGCCTGTCATCGAAGGGGATCTGGAAAAGATTGCCGGTGTCTTCTATGCGAAGGATTATCTGGATGTTCAGGCGCACGGCGCCGCCCGCTATGAACTCCGGGATCTACTGAGAGAGCCGTATTTCGTCCCTGAGAGCATGAAAGTTGCGGAATTGCTCAGGGAATTCCGCGAGCGTCAGCTCCATTTTGCCCTTGTTATCGACGAATACGGATCGGTGTCCGGTCTGGTGACTATGGAGGATGTTCTGGAGGAGATCGTCGGTGAGATTACCGATTCTCGCGATGAGGAAGAGGCTCCCTTTAAAGTGATAGCGCCCGGAGTGGCTGTTGTATTTGCAGGCTGGGAGCTCGATGAATTCGCCGACGTCACCGGGTTTTCCCTAGAGGATGATTATGCGGAAACAGTAGGGGGGTGGCTCATCAACAGACTTGGCAGGATTCCAGAAGCGGGGGAAACCGTGAATGTTCCACCCTTCCAGTTCCGTATCCTGTCATCCCGTCCGAACCGGGTTCTATGGGTGAGAGCCGAGTGGAGGGTGGGATGAGCATCCCGGTTTTCGTGATACTCATCCTGGTCTGTGTCGTGGGCTCAGCCTTTTTCTCCGGGGCGGAGATCGCAATTATCACGAGCAACAGGCTGCGGATGCATCATCTGGCCAGGGAGGGCAGCCGCTCCGCCGCGCTCGTTGAGGGTTTCCTCAGGAGTCCTCGGAAAATGGTTACGACGACCCTGTTTGGAACCAACTTCTTCAATGTTGCAGCAGCAGCCGTCGTAACCGGCCTCTTCACGGCGCTGACACCGGGCAGGGAAGCCCTGCTTTCAACCCTCCTGGTAACGCCTCTCCTGCTGGTGTTCGGTGAGATAATACCCAAGACGGTCTTCAGACAGTACGCGGACGGCATATGTCTGCGAATCGCTCCTGTCCTGCAGCTGATAAGACGGGTCCTTGCACCGCTGGTATGGCTGGCTGACGAATCGGTTTCCATACTTCTGAGATTCACCGGCTCCGGCCTGGGGCGGCAGGGCGCATTCGTTACCCGACAGGAGCTGATGCTTCTGCTGGGTGAGGGGGAGCGGCTGGGCTTGCTCCGCTCGGAAGAGTGGCAGATGATTCACCGGGCGTTCGGTTTCTCTGAAACGCAGGTCGAGTCGATAATGGTGCCGCTGGTGGATGTATT
>JAGLTZ010000298.1 GCA_023135015.1 Candidatus Latescibacterota bacterium | reverse complement strand
CGGTCATTCCAGGATTCCGGTATATCGGGACCGGATCGACAACATAGTGGGTCTCCTGTATGTGTTCGACCTGCTTGATATTCACGATGATGCGACTGTTGGCGAACTTATGCACCCGGCCTACTTCATACCTGAGACCAAGCGTCTGCAGCAGCTGATCCTCGAAATGAAACAGGGCCGCGTCCATCAGGCCGTCGTCGTGGATGAGTATGGAGGGGCAGCAGGGATAATCACTCTCGAGGATGCGTTGGAACGGATAGTCGGGGAGATCAGTGACGAGTTCGATCGTGCGACTGAAACTGTCACCCGTACGACCGGCGGGTGGACGATACTCCATGGAAGGACTTCCATCGCCGAATTACGTAGTTCGATCGGGATCGAGCTGCCGGAGGGCGAGTACAGGACCCTGGGAGGCTACCTGACATCGGCTCTGGGTCGGATACCGGAAGCGGGCGAGCTGCATACCTACGGAGATTGGGAATTCGAGGTGCTGGAGGCCACACACCGCCGGATCCTACGGGTCCGTGCAAGGAGAACTAGTTAGTTACCGTCCGGAAACTAGTTAATACTATTCCCGAAACTTGCCAATTGCTCCGTAGTCTCTTAAACTGCGCCAACTGGCATCGCTGATTTTCAACTGTTCATCCGGCATCCGTTCTTTGGATCGCGTGTCCAGCGAAAGCTGGCACGCCATTACCGGATGGGCACTGGTGCAGTTCTTATCCTGAACCTTTGGTCGTATCCAATGCAGTGGTTTTCTAAAAGAAAGGCCGGCAGTGGCGCCCCTTCCCGGATCGCCGTATTGTTCCTGCTGCTCGCCGTTGTTGCGGTGGGATGTGGGGGCGCTCGCGACGATCGGGATGAAATCCGGGCGGCTAACGGGGAGCCGGACCACGTTCAGTATAGTGAGGGTCCTTTCTCAGATTACGAAGTCTGGACATATTGCAACTACAAGGGAAGCGGAAAGGATATGGAGTATCACTTTCAGCGGAACCGGAACGCATGCGGCGCCAGTAAGAACTGGCTCCTCGTGATGGAGAGGGAGGTGAGTCCGGAGCAGGGTGTCAGCCTATCCTCTCCGGGGCAGGTGCCGGGGAATTCCAGATCCCCGAATCCCATAAGACCGTAAACGAAGAACTTTAAAGCAGGAGGGTATTTCGGTGGAGGTGCTGATTGTCCACCCGCGCAGTGACAGCATGTTTGAGAAGATCATCCTGCGTAGTGACAAGCCCTGTGTGGTTGCCTTTGTCGACAAATCGCTCGTGAGCATGCAGGATTATATGAAGATAGAGGAGACCTTCAGGGGCACCGCAGCGGACTGGTGTATGTTCGGCCTGGCCTATATGGAGGATGTGCCCAAGATCGTCAGGAACTTTTTCGACGAGGAGAGCATCGGGAGCATCATGTACCTATTCATGAAGCCCCGCGGTAAGATGCTGCCTCCTGCAATCGAAGGGTTCATTCCGGGGGAATTACTGAAGGATCAGATAGAAAGGCTGATCGAATTCTCCGAAACGGAGGAAGAGGAAAGGGAGGGGGAGGGGAAAGAGTGAACCCGGTTACCGGTTGCAGAGCCGGATCACCTTTTCTCGCCGCTGCCGTATATACGGTAACCACGCTATATGGGTTGCTCGCTCCAACTATTGCCTCGGCAACTGTTGGCCAGGAACCCCGGGGCCAGGAGCCCGGGACCGGCGGCAGCCGCATCATAGTAAAATACAGGTTGAACGACAGGCTGCAGCCGGTTCTCTCCGGGAACTGGGTGCCGGCCTCGGCCGATCTTTTCGTTGCTGTTGATCCCGGCCCCGGAGAACCCGGCCGTGCCTACCGCCTTGAGATATTTGCGATCGAGAAGGGGGAGCGGGTGATGGTGGAAGTCCCTGGTCTCCAGGAATGGGAGAAGCAGACACGTAAGTGGGTACACACAGACTTGAGTGGTAGCGAGGCTCGTAATGGGCGATGGATATGGACCGGGAGTTTAAGGCCGGGAGACACAATTATAGTACAATGGAGGGATGCCGATACGGGGCGTGTAGTACCTCATCCGGTTACTCTCAGGATCGTTGAATCATTCGGGTCCAAGCTCGCTTTTGCGACACCCGTATCCGTGGTCTTTCCAGTCACCGGAGAGGCAACCGTCACGGCCTCGGCGGGTTTCTCGGTGCGCTACTACCGCGTCAGCAATACCCGCCTGTGGCGCACACTGGATCGGATCGGTTTCCCATCCATCGCCTTCGCCTACGCAACCATAGGGGGCCGCAAGAGTGTGCTCTATTCGGTCGGGATCTCGGCTATCGACGATCAGCTCCACCTCTACTATGGCGGTTACAGGAATAATCTGACGGCCAACAACTTCTGGATGGTGGGTCTTTCATTGAAAACGAAAGACCTGATGGCCGCTGCGAAGCGGGCTTTGAAATAGCCGGAATTAATTCCGACCAAATTCCTCCGATTTTTCGTTGACTTGCTCTGAAGTCGTTCTACGTTGCAGGCGGTGGTGATTCAGATGTCCGATCGGATTAATAAGGATAAGGATGATCAGCGAAATCGTGAGGCGGTAAAGGAAGAAACACGCCGCATCCGAAAGCTGCAGCGGGTTGTGGCACTGGCCCAGCAGACAATCGCCACACAGGTACGGACAAAGGGGGAAGCGCTCGCCGTGGTCGATGGTGTAAGGGAATACGCTCTGAAGCTCTTTCCAGATGGCGGGGACACCTTCGACCTCATCTACAGGCCGAGGCTTCTCAGGATCTATCGCGACCGGTTCGAGGGCGGCTCATCAGCGGAGACGGGAAGCGATGGCTAGAACACATATTCGCCCGATCCGCGAGGAGGATGCCGACAGAGTCAGGCGCATCCTCCAGGTTGCCTTCGTGGATGAATACCGGAGGATGGGGCAGAAGAATTCGCGCATCCCCACCATGACCGACCGGCTTCTTGCCTTCTATCTGGGCCGGGCGCCCCGGTACTCCTTTGCTGCTGAGCGCAGGGGCGGCCTTATCGGATTCTGCCTGGCATGCCGGTGGGGAAGCACGGCGTGGATGGGACCCGTCGCGGTGCTCCCCCCCGCACAGGGAGAAGGGGTGGGGAAGAGACTTGTGGAAGCCTCCACCGCCGAACTGCGAGAGAACGGGGTCATCACACTCGGTGTGGAGACAATGCCGCGGTCGTACCGCAGCCTGCAGTTCTACAGCAGTCTCGGGATGAACTTCGCCTGCTTGACCCTCGATATGAGCCGCACGTTTCGTAGGAAGAACCACGTGAAGGCCTCTACAGAACTGATAGATGATATGGAGATTCGGACCCTCGGAGCGATGAGCAGGCAGGAGAGGGTGCAGGCAGAAGGTTCGGTTGCAGAAATCTCCGATGCGGTCTCTCCAGGTCTCGACTACCGGTCTGAGGTGAAGGCGACACTTCACCACGGCCTGGGGGAGACCATCCTGGCCTACTGGAAGGACCGCCTTGCGGGTTTTGCCGTGGTTCACACCGAACCATATGCGAAGGAAGAGATCCCTGGCACGGTACGAGTGAATATCCTTCTGCTCAGATCCCTCGAGGAGGAAGCCCCTGGTGTAGACCGGTTGTTCGAAGGAATGATTGTTCTGGTTGAACAGTGGATCGGGAAAGAGGGGTACGATGCGGCCATCGTTAGGGTGCCGGTTCGATACGTGGGGGTCAGGGATTGCCTGCTGCGCCGGGGATATTCGATATCGCATTCAGATGTGCGCATGACCTATGCGGATATGGCCGAAGCCGACAGGCCCGGTACTGTTCATCTCAGTAAGTGGGAGTAGCAGTTGGGTAATACGTGGTTTCTCCGACAGGCTCCTGGGTTCTCGACTTAGAGCGTTCAACACTTTATCATGAGGGTGCTGGCCTGCTGACCGGTGCCCCCTTTCAATCGATGGGATGGATCAACAGCTATGACCGAGCAGAAAAAGGAACGGGATCATCCCGCCGCCGACCGCCCTGAGCCTCCCTCGACGGACAGCACTCTCGTTACCGCTGTTACAAAGGACGTGCGTCTGTCAGATGACTTCAGGGTCGCCTATGAACGTATGGTTGAAAGGGTTGTTGAAATCCATAAGGCACAGAGACAGATACATCTGGGCGGCGGCGAGGCGAATATCGAGAAACAGCACGCGAAGGGAAGGCTCACGGCGAGGGAGCGGGTTGAACTGCTCATAGATGAGGGCAGCAGGTTCTACGAGCTGGGGGAGTTCGCCGCCTGGGATATGTATAAGGAGTGGGGTGGTGCGCCCGCGGCCGGATCGGTCTGCGGCCTGGGCAGTGTGGAAGGGCGGCTGGCGATGATAATCGCCAACGATGCTACTGTGAAGGCCGGTGCGTTCTTTCCCATGACGGCCAAGAAGATCATCAGATGTCAGTACATAGCCGAGCAGTGCCACCTGCCTACGATCTATCTGGTGGACTCGGCCGGGATTTTCCTGCCGCTCCAGGAGGACGTTTTCCCGGACCAGGATGATTTCGGACGCATCTTCTACCTGAACGCTCGTATGACTTCCAAGGGGATCCCTCAGATAACGGCCATTATGGGTTACTGTGTGGCCGGCGGTGCTTACCTGCCTGTTATGACCGATAAGATCCTGATGACCGAAGGCTCCGGTCTCTATATCGGCGGCCCCGCTCTTGTGAAGGCTGCAATCGGGCAGGAAGTCAGTCATGAAGAACTCGGCGGGGCATGGATCCATTCCGCCGTCAGCGGCACTATCGACTTCCGTGAGAAAGACGACCCCGCATGCCTGGTGCGCCTGAGACGGCTGATGGCCCAGATCGGGGAGAAACCGAGGGCGCCGTTCGCCAGGGCCGAACCTGTAGAGCCACGTTACGATCCCGATGACCTCTACGGCATCTTCACCGACGATCTTACCCGGCAGTACGACATGAAAGAGATCATCGCACGCATCGTCGACGACTCCGAGTTCGTGGAATACCGGTCCGATATCGGCAAGACGGTGCTGTGCGGCTACTCCCGCATCGGGGGATGGTCGGTCGGTATCGTCGGCAACCAGCGTCTGCACCAGAAACCGGCGATGGGAATGCCGGAGGTCGGAGGCGTCATCTACCCCGAATCGGCGGAGAAGGCAGCCAGGTTCATCATGGACTGCAACCAGAACCTCATACCCCTCATTTTTCTCCACGACGTCTCCGGCTTCATGGTGGGGAAAGATGCCGAATATGACGGCATCATCCGAGCGGGAGCGAAAATGGTGAACGTGGTCTCCAACTCAGTTGTTCCGAAGATCACTGTGATAGTGGGGGGATCATATGGGGCAGGGAATTATGCTATGGCCGGGAAAGCGTACGACCCGCGCTTCATCCTCGCGTGGCCCACGGCACGGTACGCCGTGATGGGTGGTGCACAGGCAGCCAACACCCTGGCCGACATCCGCGTGAAGTCACTTGAGAAGCGGGGAGAGAAATTATCTGACGAGGAGAAGCAGGAGATCCTGGACACCATTAACGCGGAGTACGACCGCCAGACTGACTCTCGCTATGCAGCAGCCCACCTGTGGGTGGATGCCATCATCGACCCGAGAGATACACGGGATTGGTTGATTACAGCCCTGGACGCTGCAAGCCACCAGCCTGAAATCGAAAAGTTTAATCCCGGTATTCTGCAGACGTAACGCGACGACGAGCAACGCGGCTGTCCGGAATGCATCGGCGCTCGAATA
>JAGLTZ010000297.1 GCA_023135015.1 Candidatus Latescibacterota bacterium | reverse complement strand
GGTGTACTTAGAGGCGGGGGAGAGCAGTTGAAGGCACTTGTTACAGGAGCGGCAGGCTTTATAGGAAGTCATCTGGTCGATCTGTTGATCGAGAAGGGTTATGAAGTCACCTGCTTTGTTAGAGAAGATGATGACCTGATCTGGATTGAGGGCAAGGGTGCGGAGATCGTCTTTGGCGATTGCACTGACAGGCAGTCCCTGCAACCCGTTATTGACAGCGACCTCGACTCTCTCTTCCACCTCGCGGCAGTGATGAATGCCGCTTCGGCTGACACCTACGACAATGTCAATTATGAGGGCACGAAGAATATCGTGGATATATGCCTCGCAAAGGGGGTGCAGCTAAAGCGCTTTGTCTATGCTTCCAGCCTGGCGGCTTCCGGGCCGAGCGGAAGGCACGAAGTACTGGATGAATCAGCACGCTGCAGGCCGGTCACAGACTACGGAAAGAGCAAGCTCAAGGCCGAGGAATACCTCAGGCAGCACGGTGATAAACTGCCGTTCACCATACTGCGATTGGGATTGGTCTATGGACCGCGGAATCGCCATGGTGTCTTTTCACTATTCAAGGTGATCTCCAGAGGGATTAAACCCGTCCTCAGAAATGCCGGGACAAATGTTATTTACGTGAAAGACGTGGCCAGGTGCATGTTGCTTGCCGCCACCAGGGATGAGGCCGCCGGTAAGACATACTTTGTGGGAGAAAAATATAACTACTCGTATGAGGATTTCGCCGCTGCTGTTGCAGAAGCCGTGGGAGGCAGGGTGTTGACTATCCGGGTTTACATGCCTCTGCTCTTTGCAGCCGGACTGCTGCTTCAGACATTCAGTAGAATAACCCGGACGCAGCCGCTCCTGGATCTTCGGAGAATGGCTGACATGCGGCACAGGTACTGGATGTACGACACCTCTGCGGTTAGAAATGAACTGGGCTATACCGAGAATCACGGGTTGAGTGCGGGGGCGCGGGAGACCGTCGAATGGTATAGACGGGAAGGGTGGATAGATTGAGGGCGCTGGTGACGGGCAGCAACGGGTTTATCGGTAGCCATCTGGTTGAATATCTGCTCGTGAAACAATATGAGGTCACCTGCCTCGTACGAAAGACCAGCGACCTGAGATGGATAAGGGATCTGGATGTCGATTTAATCTATGGGGATTGCCGGCAGAGGGAGTCGTTGGATGAGGCGGTGAAGGACCACGACTACGTATTTCATCTCGCCGGCAAGATAAGGGCGCGCGACTGGGGGGCTTACTACGACGCGAACTATACGGGTACGAGGAATCTGGTTGAGGCGTGCGTTGATTCGAACCGGGGTATGAAGAGGTTCATTTATGTGTCGAGCATA
The DNA here is from genome assembly GCA_023135015.1 of Candidatus Latescibacterota bacterium. Lineage (GTDB taxonomy): Bacteria > Blakebacterota > Blakebacteria > Blakebacterales > Blakebacteraceae > JAGLTZ01. The sequence continues at coordinate 1,864 of JAGLTZ010000297.1, read as the reverse complement.
TCGGCGGCGGGTCCGACTGATACCGCCATAGTCCAGACTAAGGAGGACGAATGCCGGCCGGTGTCCGACTACGGGAAGTCCAAACTGATGGGCGAAGAGGCGGTCAGGGAGAGAATGACCGGGATCCCATGGGTGATCATACGCCCCCCCAATATCCTCGGTCCCAGGGAGGAGGACCTATACTCTGTCTTCAAGATTATCAGGAGAAGGGTTAAACCCCTCCTGGGAAATGGTGACAAGCAGACCAGCATATGCTTTGTGGAGGACCTGGTCCGCGGCATCGAGATGGCGGCAACCAGTGAGAAAACAGTTGGAAATGTCTACTATCTCACGGACCCGGAAGTGTATTCCTGGCGGGAGATGGCCGACAAGATAGCAGAGTATCTTGGAGTATCCGGCCTGCTCCTGCCCGTACCCTACCCGGTTCTGTTCGTCGTTGCATCCCTTCTGGAGGTAGCTGCAGTGGTGACGGGCGGTGAGCCTCTGATGACCAGAAAGCAACTCAGAGAACTGAAAGACTCATACTGGCTCTACGACGGCTCCAGAGCGGAGGAGGATTTCGGTTTCACACCGAAGATTGATCTGAATAAAGGGATAGAGATATCAATAGACTGGTATAGGGAACAGGGCTGGCTATAAATTAACGTGACACCTGCCGGATCTCTCACTATGGCGGGGTCCTCGTAAAACTCAGTAAGGAGAGCTTCCCATGAACATCGTGCTCCCAATCCGAAACATCCGAAGGTCTCTTCCCGCGGTATTCCTGCTAGCGGTATTCAGCCTGCCGGTTCTTGCTCAGCAGAACGCGGAGGAAATCCTGACCGCAGAGGCGTATATGCGGCCGCCGGAGGAGATCGCCAGGGTAGTACTGGCCCCCCGTCACGAGAATGTTTCGCTGAGCAACCGGAGCCCTGATGGAAAGTTTTTTCTCCGCGCCCTGAGTGACGGACTTCCCGCGATAGAATCTTTTGCCAGGCCTTTCTACCGGCTGGGTGGTGTTCAGATCGACCCGGAGGCAAACCGCAACCGCCGGCACACCACGCGGACACAGACAGGTTTCGAGCTCATCGATTGGGAATCGGGCAGCACCGTTCGGATCGACCCGCCCCGGGGTGGCAGGGTAAGCAACCCTGCATGGTCTCCTGACGGTTCGAAGCTCGCCTACTTTGCCCACTTCGAGGACGCAACCCACATCTATGTCTATGACATAGCCTCCGGGCGGTCACGTCGTATTACACCACCCCGTACACCGGTGATGACGACCATGGTCAGCTCGTTCGAGTGGACCGCCGATGGAGAGAAGATCCTCGCGGTTCTGGTGCCGGAGGACCGGGGTGAGGAGCCGCAGAAAGCTGCGGTGCCCCGGTACCCGATGGTCAGGCTCACAGAAGAAGGTGAGAACAGCCTGCGGGTATATGCAAGCCTGCTTGAGAGTCCGTACGAGAAGGCGCTGCTCGAATATTGCATAACCGGCCAGCTCGCCCTGATAGAGGTGGGTAACCGCAGGGTTCACAAGATCGGGGACCCCGGCATGCTGCAGCGTCTCGATATGGCCCCTGACAGCAGGCACATAAGAGTTACAACCGTGGAGAAACCGTTCTCCTATATAGTGCCGGTGAGAAGTTTCGGCAGCGTGGAAGAGATCTTGGATATCGACGGCAATGTCCTGACCGAGGTATCAAAGCGCGAGTTGCGGTTAGGCACCGGCGGTGACCGGGGCCGTGGCGACGGAGGAGATGAAGACAGGCGGAACCTGGCGTGGCGCCCCGATGGTGAGGGGTTGAGCTTCCTTCAGTTGGAGCCCCGGAAGAGAGGGGAAAGGGAGGAAGAGGAAGCCGAAGAGCAGGAGGAAGAAGAGGAAGAG
>JAGLTZ010000296.1 GCA_023135015.1 Candidatus Latescibacterota bacterium | reverse complement strand
CCCGGCGCCGGGACCGATACCGCAGTCGCGCTCCGATGGTCGGAGCAGGCCCCGGAGAGCGTATGGGCTGTTGATCCTCCGGAACCGCTGCTGAGGATCGGCAGCAGGGGCCGAGGCCTGATCGTCTTCGGCCCTGCAGGGGTACTGCTGGATTGGCTGGAGGGGATGGGGGATGATGTGGATGGGGCGTGTACCGCCATACGCCGTGGAGCCGGCCTTGAAGCGCCCGGCTACTGGAGGGCGGGATGGGTGTGCATCCCCCTAAACGACTGCACCCGACTTATGGCCGTCATCAACGTGACAACCGATTCCTTCTACGGGGGCAGCAGGGTGGATGACAGGGAAAAGGTCGAGGCGGCGCTGGTACAGGCCGCAGAGGATGGGGCGGATATCATAGACATAGGGGGTGAGTCCTCCCGTCCAGGTTCAGAGCCTCTGCCGGCCGCCGAAGAGCTGGAACGGGTAATACCGGCAGTTGAGATGGCCATGGCCTGTACCGGGATACCGGTCTCCGTGGATACGACGAAGGCCGAAGTAGCGCGGGCTGCTCTGGATGCGGGCGCGGTTGTGGTGAACGATGTTTCGGCCGGGACGGCCGACCCTGAAATGCTGCCACTTGTGGCCGGAAGCGGTGCAGGTCTGGTGCTGATGCACCGCCTGGGATCCTCTGAAACCATGCAGGATAATCCGCGCTACGACGACCTTGTGGGGGAGATCTACGCCTTCCTGGCCTCCAGGGTGGATGAGGCCGTGGCGGCGGGCATAGAGCCCGACCGGATAGTAATCGACCCCGGCCTGGGGTTTGGCAAGCGCCGCCAGCACAATTTCGAGCTGTACCGGCGCATTACAGAGTTACACAGCCTGGGCTATCCTCTGATGGTGGGGCCGTCGCGCAAGAGGCACACATCTGGACCTGTGGACCGACCCGCAGAGGAAAGGCTGATGGCAACCGTCGCCGCCTGTGCTATCCTGGCATACCAGGGTGTTCAGATATTGAGGGTCCACGACGTGGGGGAGGTGCGGCGGGCGCTGGACACGGTGGACGAGATCCGGGGGGCCATCATCGAGGATCGAGGTTCATGAACCTGTTCAACATCAGCTTTCTGACCATCACCCTGTGGGACCTGATCGACGTCCTGCTGGTGGCGTTCATTTTATTCAAGCTGCTGCAGATGCTCAGCGGTACGCGCGCGGTGCCGATGATCCTTGGCCTCCTGATTCTTTTCCTTTTGGCGTTCATGGCGCAGGTATTTCAGCTCAGCACCCTCAGATGGCTTATCGAGAGCTTCCAGGCGGTGTGGCTGATCGCGTTCGTGATCATCTTCCAGCCCGAGCTGCGCCGCATCCTGGCCATCCTTGGGCAGAGCCGCCTGGTGCGGTACTTCGTCAAGGTGGAGGAGCCGCACATCGTCGACGAAGTGTGCACCGCGGTCGAGCATATGAGCCGCAAGGGTATCGGCGCTCTGATAGTTCTGGTCCGGGAGGTGGGGCTCAAGGGGATCGTTGAGACGGGTGTTAAGCTGGAGGCCGAACTCAGCTCCTCGCTGCTGGAGACGATCTTCTTCCCCAGATCGCCGCTTCACGACGGCGCTGTTGTGATCCAGAACGGGCTGATAGTGGCGGCCTCCTGCCTGCTCCCTCTCAGCCAGGGCAGGGGGCTGGAACCCGGTCTGGGCACACGCCACCGAGCAGCCGCCGGGATGAGCGAAGAGTCCGATGCCGTGGTGGTTGTGGTGAGTGAAGAGACCAGCGTCATTAGCCTGGCGATCGGGGGCCGGCTGATACGAAACCTGGATGCCTCTTCGCTGCACGAGCAGCTGATAGAGCTCCTCGGCCCCGGCGGGGCGGCCGGACCGGCGATACCGCAGGTGGCGCCCGCCTGATCCAGACCCGATTCCCGTGGCGCGTTTCCGGACAGAAACTAGTTAGAGCGTTATTGATGTTCCGTCGGGGCGGACCACATCCATCCGGTCGCCTTCGAAGCGCGCGTACGGAGAGCCGCCGTCCAGCCAGCCGCCCAGGTTGATGTAGCGCGAGCCTCCTTCCAGCAGCCGATCTTCCGCCAGGTGGAAATGACCCATGATTATGTAGTCGTATCCCTCGCGGCAGCGCTCGGCCAGGAACCGATCCAGCCGATCTCCCCTTCCGTAATCCTTGTCCTGTGTGTATTTGCGGCTGGCTCCTGAGAGCCGCCGGGTGATTGCGAAGCCGATATCGGGGTGCACCAGCCGCCACAGTGCCTGTGAGATCGGACTGCGGATCACCTTTTTAAGGATCCGGTAGCCGAGGTCGCGCCCGGCAAGGCCGTCTCCGTGATGCAGATAGAAGCGGGTCCCTGCATATTCGGTGCCGAAAGGATCGATGTGCAGTATGCAGCCGACCTGATC
>JAGLTZ010000295.1 GCA_023135015.1 Candidatus Latescibacterota bacterium | reverse complement strand
GCAGGTGTATAGCGCCCGGCATCCAGGGCTGCTGTAAATGTGACCACCTTCAATACAGATCCAGGCTCGAATAGATCGGTGATGGCGCGGTTTCTTCGCGCCCCAGGCTCGACGGTCTCCGGAGTATTCGGGTCATATGTTGGCCAGTTGACCATCGCCAGTACTGCACCGGTGCGGGGGTCGAGCGCGACGGCGACTCCTCCCTTCGCATCCGTATTCTTGACACCGAATGCCAGCTCCTCCTCCAGAACTTCCTGGATGACCGCGTCAAGAGTCAGGCGGAGTGTCATCCCGTTCACCGGCTCCTCCCGCATTTCCTCCATTCCCGGGATCGGCGCACCTGTCGCATCGAGCTGCTGCACGAGCTGTCCGGGGCGGCCGGACAGCAGTTCCTCATACAGAAGTTCAAGCCCCTCCAGACCCTTGCCGTCGATACCCGTATATCCGAGCACATTGGCGGCCAGCCGCCGCCGCGGGTAGACGCGTCTGTACTCCTCCACAACCTCCAGGCCCTGCGGGAGCAGGTGTGGACGCGGAGGCTCCACGGCCAGGTCCGCCTGGCGGGCCACGTAGAAAAAGCGATCGTGACCGGCAATCTCCGAGATCCAGTAGTCGCGGTTCTCTCCCACGAGGTTGGTGAGCATGTCCGCGACTTCATCCGGACCATCAATCAGGCGCGGGTGCACCCCGACTGTATGAAGAAGGCGATCCGCAGCGAGAAGGCGTCCCTGCCGGTCTACTATCTTCCCACGGCGTGGCTGGAGCACCACTTCACGGTGATGCTGGTGCTCCGCTCTTTCCTGATAGTAGGAGCTCCGCAGAACCTGGATATCTGTGAGCCGGTAAACGAGACCGGCCCACCCTGCAAGAAGCAGGAGGGCCAGTAGCCGGAGACGTCCGCGGTGCAAGGGGGCATCCCCAATCACATCAAGGTCCTCCAAAAGAATCGGGCACAGCTGCCTCATGGGCTTGTGCCGAAGAGCTCAGTTGGCGCTGGATACTCTCTGTTGCGATAACGAGTGCATTCTCGAAATACATCCATGGAGAGCCGCCACGGCTGGTGGCAGCCGGCAGTACAGCCAGAACCTCGGTCTGTTCTTCGGGAAAGACCATTCCGAGGCGCCGGCGGGCCAGCTCCACAACACGACCACCACCACTCTCCTGGGCGATCTCGAGAGTGAGGCGGTCCACACTACGCTGCAGTTCCTCGCACGACTTCTGCAGCTCCTCGACCCGTTGGGCCAGAACCAGAGTACGGTTCATCCCGCTCAGGTAGGCAAGGCTGAACAGGAAGAGTACGGCGATGGAGAGGCCGAGGCGACCTGGCGAAGATTTCACCGGGCTCTGCGGCCATCTCAGGCGTGCCGACTTCTTCCTCTTCCGGCTCACTCTCTCTTACCCTCCACACTTTCGGTTACAGCCCGTTCCGCCACCCTAAGGCGGGCGCTTCTCGCCCTCGGATTCACCGATATCTCCTCCTGCGAGGCCTTGACAACCCGCCTCGTCAGAACCCTGAGACGGGGCACGGCGCCACAGGCGCAGACCGGAAAATCGGGCGGGCAGGTGCATCCCCGAGCCTCGTCGCGGAAGAACTGCTTTACCCGCCTGTCTTCGAGGGAGTGGTAGGCGATGACCACAAGCCTCCCCCCCGGTCTTAATCCGTCAACCGATGTCGTAAGAACTGTCTCGAGCTGACCGAGTTCATCGTTGACCTCGATCCGCAGCGCCTGAAAGAGCTGACTCAGAACCTTTGTCAGGTGTTTGGGCGGCGTAAGCTCCTCGACGAGCCTTCTCAGTTCAACGCTGCGTTCCAGGGGTGCGCTGCGCCGGGCCCTTATCACCGCCCGAGCGATCCGGCCTGCATCCCGCACCTCTCCTCCATCGCGGAAGATGCGCTCCAGTTCTTCTTCGGAGCACCTGGCCAGCAGCTCGGCTGCTGTTGTTCCAGATTCGGGGCCCATCCGCATGTCGAGAGGGGCATCCTCTCTATAGGTGAATCCGCGTGCCGGGTCGTCGAGCTGCCTGGAAGAGACGCCCAGGTCGAGCAGGATTCCGTCCAGTGGGAGCATTCCTTCCCCCGCAGCGTGATGAACCAGCTCTCCGAAGAGACCCTGCTTCAGCCGAAGCCTGCCGTCATCACCTATCCGCTCACCGGCGGCTGCAATCGCCTGGGGGTCCCTGTCGAGACCCATCACGCTGGCCGCCGGCCCCAATCTTTTAAGCAATCGCTCCAGATGGCCGCCGCCGCCGACGGTCCCATCCAGATACTTTCCTTCAGTTTCGGTTACCAGCCAGTCGATGGCCGTTTCAGCCAGGACCGGGGTGTGAAACAATGTGCTGTTCAAGCACCGGCCTGGATGCCGAAGCTAGCCAGAGCCTCCTGCGGCGATTCATATATTTCGATCAGGCGATCGGCTCCTACGAACTGGAAGGCATCGGCCACCGACCCGTGAAGGCCGGCTACCTTGACCTCTCCGCCTGCTCCGCGCATCCTGAAGGCCCTCTCACTCAGCAATCCCACTCCGCGGTAGTTGATATCCCCAACCTCGTTGAAATCCAGTATCAGCCGGCGGACGTGGTTCTCCTGGTGTTTCTGCAGGAGGTTATCCAAGTCCACCATCGCCACCGCGCTGATCTCACCCTGCAGGTGAAGAATTCGAACGCCTCGAATCTCTTGCTCATTGCATGTCATGTGCACCTGCCCTTTTAAACCGGTTGGGATTCATCAGAAGAGGAGACCCTCAGCGAGTTCCTCGAATTTTTCATCGACATCGCCCGTGTAGCTGGCGAAGATCTCCGGATTCCAGATCTCCACCCGGTCGAGCGCTCCGGCGATCAGCACCTCCTTTCCCAGACGGGCCCAGTCGATCAGGTTAGGCGGTATCGTGATCCGCCCCTGTTTGTCGCAGGTCGTCTTGGAGGCATTAGCCGCCACCACACGCATCCACTTTCGGGCTTTACTATCGGTTATGGGTTGTTCACGAAGAATCGCCGACTTACGTTCCCACTCGTCGAGAGGGTAGACAAAGAGACAGTGGTCGAACCCCGAGGTGACCACGAAGGTATCATTGGCCTCAGGGTTCACCGCCCGGCGGAACTTGGCCGGGAAACTGACCCTCCCCTTTTCATCCAGGGAAAAGGTGTACTGTCCCAGGAAATCGGACATATCCCCCCCGGACCCCCATAGTTGCGGGATTCTGGTGGCCCAGATCCCCGGGGCTACGGTGATTCTGGTGAATTACCCACAATTACCCATTTTCCCCCACTTGCGGCACAGATTAGTTACCACTTCTGATAAACGTCAAGAAGAAAGCTCTACTTTTTTTAGATGTTTTTTAAAGGTTTTTAAGGTCGAAGAGCTGTTTCCGAACAGGAACTAGTTTCTGTATATAAACGGCTATCATACGCCGTCTCGGCGTCAGTCCGCCGTGTTGTTTGTGCGGCGTACAGTTATTACGCCTCCGCGCAACCCGTTGACTTCCTTGATATTGCGCGAAATTGCCTGTCTCTGCATTGAAAGCCGCATTAGTACCCATACGGATTTCCCGGATGAGTACTAACCAGCCGCATTCCCTCATCTTTGAGGGCCTTTATGGAGATCCTGCACATGTGAAACAATGGTGTAAGGGAAGGCGATAAGTGGATCAAAACCGGCCTTGTAGCGCCGCGTTTTCAAGCTAGATATTAGAAATCCCGTGCAACTCAATGATAATCAACGTATTGCAGTAATCAATTGCAGCCCGTAGACCCCACCTGGGTAGGAAGTAAACAGGGGTGCAACCCTCAGCCGGATTCCCGGCCTCGTCACATACTCCCGGCTCAGCCTGGAAGGGGTTTCGGAGGAACCGGAACGCATACCGTACACCAGTGCGGTAACGGCACCCACCAGCCGTCCCGCCACTATCCCGCCAAGGGCCAGCGTGGCGTAATTCTTTACAAGACGCGAGTCCCTGCGCAGTTCCCTATACCGTTTCCACGCCGCCTCCGAACTCCACCGCCATTCATATCCCGCCCCGGCGGGATAGACCGCGGATGGATCACCCAGACCGGAGAGCTGGGCGGCGTTATAGGTGGTCAGATCCGGATAGAGAGCCAGATATTGGAAATACGCGTTATCCTTGCCTGCCAGGTAGACACCGGCGTGGATGGCGGCCCACCGGCGGCTGTCCTCCATCTTCCACACGCTGTACTTGTTCAATCCCACCAGGCCGCCCCAGAATGCCCCCTCAACCGTCACCAGCAAATTCGCCAGCCCCCTGTTCCCCTGCTGTCGCTGTCCCCACCCCGGCAGGAGCAGGCTACTCAATGCCGCTTTCCATGGAGAGGTCCCAACTGAAGAACGCCCTTTCGGTCTTTCTCCACCACGCAGGCCCCATACCAGCGCTTCAGCAGAGGCAGCCACATGGTTCAGAAATACAAGCCCTCCGGCCGTCAGCGCCCATTTCAGATACCGGTTGGCCTCGAGACGCATCTGAAGATAGGAATCCCGATGGATCGAGTTCCCTCTGTACAACACGTCATACCAGGCGCTCCAGTCGTCCCACCCGGGGGCGAACTGTTCGTATTTACCGATCATCTCGTAGTAGTCGTGGCTGCGCACCCCGGCGGGCGGAAGCGTATGGTGGTCGTACAGCCATTGCGAGCCGGTTACAGCCTCATAAGTGGCAATATATTCGAGATAGCGGTCCCTGTCCCAGTATTGATCCGCGAATCGTTCATACTCCCCCTGACGGCCCCTGCCCTGGGACCTGGCCCATACACCCCCACCGACCAGTACAACTTCGGCCGCGACAAACCCCCACCCCCCGCGGCGCCCAGTCCAGATCTGCCCACTTCCCGGCACAACCAGAGAGGCGAGCGCCGCCTTCCATGCCTGTGGGGCCCGATTATCGGGCTCGGGACCATTCGATGATAGCAAGGCCTTTCCTAATAGACCGGACGGAGCGGAGATTCCCGAAAGCGATGACGTTTCCTGTGCACAGACACCCGGCGGCATAATTGACCCGATACCGGCGCACAGAAGCAGCGGGATTGTCCGTACAGTTATGACAGCAGCACGACTCATAACCATGACTACCTCACCACCAGCACGGTCACTCTGTACCGCCGGGGTGGACGGGAGCCGGAGGAATCAGCCAGTTCCGCAACGAGGAAGTAGACCCCGGGCGCGAGATTCGAGGTATCCCACTCTGCTTCGTAGACGCCCGGTCCGTCGCCGCTGAGCCGGGCCACTTCTCCAAGGTAGGTTCCCGACTGAGTGAACCCCCTGACCAGCAGCTCACCCAGAAGCCCTTCTGCCCGGATACGGCAGTGATCGCGGGCTGGGTTTGGATAGACATACAGGTCGGTAAGGCCTTCCACCGGTTCGGCGCTCTGCCCTTCGGAATAGAAGGCCCATCCACCCCCCCCGGCCCCACCTGCGGGCCCGGTCCATACAAGCCCGCTCCAATCCAGCCCGAATACTCCCAGTGAGATCACCCTCAGGCTGTCTGAATCGGAATAGAGAAGGAGAGGCCCTTCACCACGGTCCCTTACACCAAGCGTTACCGCACTGTGCGGTTTCCAGAGCAGCTGGCGCAATCCACCCGGCAGCAGTTCGGCGGCCGAGCCATAAACGGCCAGTTCTGTAGCATCTGTCACTCCGGCGACCACTCCATACGCAATCGTGAGAGGAGTACCGATGATATGAGGAGATGGAATGGCAGCCCGTCCACGCCCGGCAGGAGGCCAGCCGCCCGTTCTCGGCCCGTTTGCCTCTACCGCCACTATCCCCTCAACGGTGGGAACCACAATTACAGGCGGCCACCCTCCCCCCTTCAGGTAGGCAACCGCCAGACGGCCGGTAGACTGCGGCAGGGCTACGAGTATGCCTCTATCGCCCTGCCGCAGTCTACCGGCCGTC
>JAGLTZ010000294.1 GCA_023135015.1 Candidatus Latescibacterota bacterium | reverse complement strand
TCCTCTTCACCAATTTCCTCTACCAGTTCAAGGTCGTGGAGGAGTTTGGGGAGATCCTGCCCGGTAAGCTCCTCTCCATGATATTCCTCTTCTTCCTGGGGATCCTGATGTGGTCTTCACTGCTGACCAGCTTCGGGGTTTTTTTCATGAGTTACGATCTGCAGCTTCTGAAAGCCACCCCGGTCTCCGAAGACGCCCTCTATCTCGCACGGCTGGCCGAGACCACCGTCAACGCTTCGTGGATGGTGCTCCTCTTCGGCTTTCCGGTTTTTATGGCCTACGGAACAGTGTTCGGAGGAGGAGTCGTCTATTATCTGGTCGTAGTTATTTCGAACGTTTCCTTCGTGATCATCCCTGCAGTACTGGGTGTAGGGCTGACCATGCTTCTGGTTAATGTCTTCCCGGCACAGCGGGCCAAGGATGTGCTGATGATCGTCAGCCTCCTTTTCTTCGCCGGGCTGATTCTCGCATTCCGCATACTGCGCCCGGAACGGCTGCTCGACCCTGACGCCTTCAACAGTCTCCTCGACTTCTTTACGGCGATGCGGGCTCCCCTTTCTCCCCTGCTGCCGAGCCAGTGGGCTGCAGAGGCTATCTCGACATATATCGTGGGCACACTGGTCTACGATCCTTTCTGGCTCGGGGTGCTGGTGATAACTTCGATGGCCGCCGTAGTTATTGGTATGTGGGTGAGCGGCAGGACCCACGACTACGGCTTCACAAAAACACAGGAAGTCCGCCGTTCACGGTTTGCAGGGCCAACGGTTCTCGATCGGTTGATATCCATGTATGGGTTTCTGTTCCCACAGCAGCTCAAGCAGATAATCAGCAAGGACGTGAAGACCTTCGTCAGGGATGTTACCCAGTGGTCACAGATCTTCCTGCTGATGGCTTTGATTGTGATCTATGTCTACAACTTCAAGGTGCTGCCGCTGGCCGGTACTTATTTACCTTCGGTTTATCTGACCAACCTGGTGGCTTTCCTGAACCTGGGTCTCTCCGGATTCGTGGTCTCCGCCGTGGCTGCCCGCTTTGTGTTCCCCGCCGTCAGCCTGGAGGGGAATGCATTCTGGCTTGTGCGTTCGAGCCCGCTCGGACTCAAAGGGTTTCTGTGGAGCAAGTTCTGGATCTCTTTCTTCCCCCTGCTGCTGCTGGGGGAAACCCTGATCATCCTGACCAACGTGCTGCTGGGTGCGCACCCACTGATCAAATGGGTCGGAGTGATCACCACATTCTTCATCACTATATCCGTCACGGCACTCGGAATTGGCATCGGTGCGGCATTCCCCAAATTCCAGTGGGATAATGTCAGTAAGATCCCGGCCAGTTTCGGCGGAGTCATTTTCATGGTGCTTGCGGTGACCTTCGTCACCGTGGTTCTTGTGATAGAATGGAGGCCGGTCTACCTGATCATGCTCTCGATCCTAGGCGGCGGGTCTATTACGTCCAATCAGATTATCCTGAGCGCGATCAGCGCCCTCTTTGTGCTGATACTCTGCATGTTCTGCTTTTTCGTTGCGATGGAGACTGGCCTGCGCAAGCTGGAAGAGAGAGAGATATGGTGAAACCGTCAGGAATCCCGGCGTCGGATCCGGTCAATGGCGGGAACAGCAGGAGGTATTGAGAGTATGAATTCACGGTCGTATGCCCGGGTGCTTCTATGGGCGGTTTCTCTCGCGGTGGTGGTTTCGGCGTGCGGAGAGCCGTCACCTGATAAACTGCTTGCAAGAAGCCGCAAGATTCCAGAGTTATATCAGTTTGGTGCGCTCTACGTGCCGCTATATAAACAGGCCGTCGCCGACAGTGACTGGACGGCGATCCGGCGGAACATCAGGGAAATCGTCCGCCTGGAGCGGGCAGTGAACCGCATGGATGTACCCGAGAACATAAGACTCCAAAAGCAGGAATGGGATTCTTATCAGCAGTTTTTCAACCGGGCGGTCGGCAACCTGAGCGTCGTAATGGGCTGGACGGGTGAGAGGGAAGAGGCTGAGAAGATTGAAATCGCAGAGGGTGTTCAGCTCGTTTACGACTGGTGGCAGATGTTGGTTGAGATGATCAGATAGTT
>JAGLTZ010000293.1 GCA_023135015.1 Candidatus Latescibacterota bacterium | reverse complement strand
CGTGATCAGTGTTGAAGGATTGACGAAACGCTACGACGGAACCCTGGCGGTTGATGACATCTCGTTCGAGGTGCAGCAGGGAGAGATCCTCGGCTTCCTGGGCCCCAACGGCGCCGGGAAGACCACAACGATGAAGATCCTCACCTGCTACATGCCTCCGACATCGGGGGATGTCTTCATCGGCGGCAGGTCGGTGTTGCAGCAATCACTCCATATCCGGCGGAGCCTGGGCTATCTGCCCGAGGACACACCGCTCTACAACTTCATGCCGGTTCTCGAATACATGGAGTTCGTCTCCGAAATGCGTGGTATCGATCCGGGCATCAGAGGAAAGCGGATTGGTGAGATGATCGAGATCTGCGGTCTGGGCGACGTACTGGGCAAAGATATCGGTGAGCTCTCCAGGGGGTACCGGCAGCGTGTCGGGCTTGCGCAGGCTCTCGTACACGATCCCGACCTGATCATCCTGGACGAGCCGACATCGGGTCTCGATCCCAACCAGATAGCCGAGATCCGTTCCATGATCCGGGAATTCGGCCAACAGAAAACGCTCATTCTCTCCACCCATATCCTGCCCGAGGTCCAGGCCACGTGTGACAGGGTGATAATAATTAACCGCGGAAAGCTGGTTGCCGACGGAAGCCCCGACGAGCTGGCTGGCCGCCTGCGCGGTTCCCAGAAGGTGAAAATCGGATTTGCCGGTGAGGGATTCGATACGGGGGAAGCGGTCGCCACCATACGCACCGTTCCGGGGATCACCAGCGTGGAGTCATCCGGTGTCGAAAGGGGGATTCAGATGTTAACCCTCGAGGCTGAGAAGGAGTCAGATCCGCGGCTGGATCTTTTCCGGATGGCCTCGGAAAAGGGATGGCCGCTGGCGGAGCTACACATGGAGAGGAGCAGCCTGGAAGATATCTTCCGGGAGCTGACGGTGGGTGTTGAGCGGGCCGAACAGGCGTCGCAGATGATAGGTGGGAAGGGAAATGTCTAACCAGATCGTTGCAACAGCGGTGAGCGGGAATATCTGGGCGCTCTTTCGTAAGGAGTTGAAGGCGTACTTCAACTCGCCGATCGCATATGTCGTGATGACCGTTTTCCTGATCATGGCCGGCTGGTTCTTCACAAGCGATCTCTTCCTTGTCGGCCAGGCCACGATGCGAACCTTCTTCGAAGTCAGCCGGCTGATCTTCGTGTTCTTCGTGCCCGCGGTGACGATGCGCCTGCTTGCCGAAGAGAGAGCGAGTGGTTCACTGGAGCTGCTCGTCACATATCCGGTGACGGATATCGAGATAGTGCTTGCCAAGTGGCTGGCCGCAATGACGCTGCTGACCATCACGCTCGGGTTCACCTTTGTCTATTTCTTCACGGTGGTCGTGCTCGGCAATCCGGATGAGGGCACCGTATTCGGCGGCTACCTCGGGCTGCTGCTGATGGGTGGGGCCGGCAGCGCGCTGGGCCTCTTCACCAGCAGCCTGACCCGCAACCAGGTGGTGGCCTTCGTTCTCGCCTTCGCGGTGCTCTTTGCACTCTTCATGCTCGACAATCTGCTCGTATTCATTCCGGCGAGCATCGGGGCCATCGTCGAGTATCTCTCCTTCGGCTACCACCTCGACAACCTGTCGCGGGGAGTGATCGACAGCCGCGACCTGCTTTATTTCATATCATTGACTGTGATGGGGCTGGCGTTGGCTTCGGACCGTCTTGCGGACCGCAGGGCATAGAGGGGGGTGGAGAGGATGAGCGGAGCAACCGTCAGCACGACCGTACAGCAGGTACGCCGGACCCGGCTTATCAACCTAGCCCTTCTTGCCGGTATCCTGATCCTGATCAATCTGCTGGGCATGAACCAGTTCATCCGGTGGGATCTGACCGGTCGGAAGATCTACAGCCTCAGCTCCGCCAGTAAAGAGGTGATCCGGAACCTGGAGGACCAGCTGACCATTAAGGCCTTCTTCAGCGAAGATCTGCCCGCGCAGTACGCCAGCAACGCCCGGTTCGTGAAGGACAAGCTGGACGACTACAAGGCGTACGGCCGGAGAAAGGTCCACTTCGAGTTCGTGGATCCGGGCGGTGAAGAGGAACTGCAGCAGGAAGCATCCCAGTACGGGATCCAGCCGGCGACGGTGAGGGTCGTGGAGAGGGATCGGCTGGAATTGAAGCAGATCTATATGGCGCTGGTCTTCTTCTACCAGGACCGTACCGAGACGATCCCCCTGGTGAAATCCACCGCCGGCCTCGAATACGACATCACGACCGCTATCCGGCGCGTGAGCCGTACCGAGCTGCCGGTGGTCGGCTTCCTTTCGGGTCGTGGAATGGCCACTCCGGATGATCAGCTGAGCAGCTGGCGGCAGTCTCTTGAGCGCCACTACCAGGTGCGGACGGTCAGCCTGGACTCATACGAGCCCGTTCCACCCGATATCGAGGCGCTCTTCCTGGTCGGACCCACCGAAGGGCTGGATGAGTGGGAGAGGTATGCCGTCGACCAGTTCGTGATGAGGGGTGGAAAGACGGCCTGGCTGCTGGATGTTATCGACGCCGATCTGCAGCGCTCACAGGAGGCAATGGCCCAGCCGCTCCAGCTGGGCATGGACGCCTGGCTGGCCCACTACGGAATCAGGGTGCGTCCGGCCCTTGTAATGGACCGCCTCAACCAGGAGATCATGGTCACACAGCGCCAGGGCTTCTTCCAGGTGCAGCGCAACATGCCCTATCCCTTCTTCCCCATAGTGCGGAATCTGAACAGCGAGAATCCGATGGTGAAAGACCTTCCGGGCTTCACCCTATTCTACGCGAGCCCGATCGACACGGTATTCACACCACCTGATTCGACCCGAGGCGCAGTCGGGGACACGATCAACGCGTGGCCTTCCTCTCCACCCGAGGTGAGGGTCGAGCCCCTGGCCTTCTCGACCGAGGTATCCAGCCTGCAGGAAGATTTCTTCTTCATCCAGCCCAATCCCGCCTTTGCCCGCTCGAATTTCAGCGGGGGACCTTACCCGCTGGCCGCCACCGTCACCGGTATGTTCTCGAGCGCCTTCCCTCGGACTCCGGCCGTACCCGACACGGTTGTTCTGCCGGCTCAGCTCGGCGGACCGGTGGAGAACCGCCTTGTGGTTGTGGGAGATGCCACCTTTGCCAAGAACGAATACGTGGGGGTTGAGGGGAATGTCGCATTCCTGCTCAACATGGTTGACTGGCTCTTCCAGGATGAGGCGCTGATCGGCATACGCGCCAAGGAGATCGACTACCGCCCCCTCACCGAGGTTTCGAATGCAGGGCGTATCATCATCAAATGGATGAACATCCTGATCCCGCCGGTACTTGTGATATTGGCCGGGCTTTTCTGGTGGCGGTATCGACGGCGCCCGAGCCGGCAACGGTTGGTTGCCGTGACCACGCTGGAGGTTTGATCGATGGCTACCTCTACACGCCGCCTGCTCGTCGTCTTCCTCTCACTCTTTGTTGTCACAGTGGTCTGGAACGGTCTGGAGAGGAGGCGGACCACCAGCCGGGAGAGGACCTTCGATAAGATCGACACCGAGAAGGTGACCCAGGTGGAGCTGGGCGGCAAGGGCAACGAAGTTACCCTGAGCCTGCGGAGCGGGAGGTGGATGATTGCCGAGCCTATCGAGTACCCGGCAAACGAGACGCTGGTCAACAATCTCCTCGAACAGGTTGAGGAGCTCGCCGTTACCAACCTTGTCTCGAGCAATCCCACTAATCACGATCTGTATGAAGTGGGGCCCGATACGGGTGTACTTGTCAGGCTGCTGGGGGGAAGGGAGGGCAGGAGGAGGCTCTCCGAGTTCTACGTCGGCAAGATGACCAGCGATTACGGCCACACCTATATCAGGCGCTTCGGCGAGGATGATGTATTTATGGCGAAGGGCCTGCTGCAGGGCTACTTCAATAAGACAGTGAGTGCATGGCGCGACAGGACCATCCTTTCGCTTCAGCCTGAGAACATCGAGCGGGTGGAGCTGATCAGTGAAGAAGACAGCTGGATACTCGCTCGCAGGGGGGTCTTCCCCGAGGCGCCCGACGCCCCCTGGGTGGTGCGGGTAGAGGGTGAGTTTGTAGAAGCCGATTCTACAACAGCCGCTTCCATAGTACGCCGGGCAGCGAACCTTACAGCCAACGATTTCCCATCGCCGGCCGAGCAGATAGACGTCGACCGGAATGAACCGCTTCACAGGGTTGTGCTCTACCTGGTGGGGGATGTATCGGTAGGGATCAATGCATATCCGAAGGGAGAGGATACCTCACGCCTCTGGATCAGCAAAGACGGCGACGACACGATATTCATCATCTACAAGAGCACCTTCGATACGCTGACCAGGAGCAGCTCCGATCTGGTTGCTGAAGGCAATCCATAAGTCTTGACTGAGGAACAAGCGGCACCTTCCTGGGAGCGGCTAAAGGAGCTGGGACCGCTCACGGCCTTCTTCCGTACGGCATGGAATGTAATCGCCGGTCCGGTACGCTTCTTCGAAGCGCTTCCGGCCAGGGGACCGGTGATACCGGCGATTCTCTTCTGGGCCCTTACAACACTTCCGCCCATGGTCTTTTCGGGCATCCAGGCGAACTCCTTCCTAAAAGAAGTGTTCTCCATGACAATGACCGCTCCCAGACCCGGCTACTTGGAGATACCCTGGTGGGTGTTTACTGTGGCGGCCCCGCTCCTGCAGTTCACATGCCTTCTGGGAGGTCTTGCCGTCGTGCATATGCTGCTGCAGATGATGGGGTACGACAGGGGTGGCTGGAGCGGGACCTACCGCGCGGCTGGCTATGCATCCGG
>JAGLTZ010000292.1 GCA_023135015.1 Candidatus Latescibacterota bacterium | reverse complement strand
TGCTCCTGATGCTCCCCAACATGTTCAAGATCGCAGGTGAGCTGACCCCGACGGTGTTCCACGTCTCGGCCCGCTCCGTGGCCGCCCAGGCCCTCTCCATCTTCGGCGACCATTCCGATGTAATGGCCGCACGCAGTACGGGCTGGGGCCTGATCGCGTCGGCCAGCATCCAGGAGATACACGACCTTGCGCTGATAGCGTCGTCTGCCACACTGGAGGCCCGGGTGCCGTTCATGCACTTTTTCGACGGGTTCCGCAGCAGCAGCGAGGTCATGAAGATCGAAGCTCTAACGGACGACGATATCAGGGCAATGATCGATGATGACCTGACACAGGCCCACAAGAACCGGCGCCTCAACCCCGAGGCCCCCTTCATCCGGGGGACAGCTCAGAACCCCGACGTCTTCTTCCAGGCCAGGGAAACAGTCAATCCCTTTTACCAGGAATGCCCCAGTATCGTACAGAAGGCGATGGACCGCTTCGCAGAACTCACCGGGCGTTCCTACCACCTGTTCGACTACGTCGGCCCTGCCGATGCAGAGCGTGTCATCGTGCTGATGGCCAGCGGTGCCGAGACGGCCGACGAGACCGTCCGCTTCCTCAACGAGAACTCAGGCGATAAGTTGGGGGTTATCAAGGTACGCCTCTTCCGTCCCTTCTCGGTCGAGCATTTCATGGCAGCTCTGCCTCCGACGGTAAAGGTGATTGCGGCACTCGACCGCACCAAGGAACCGGGCAGTATTGGTGAGCCTCTTTACAAGGATATCGTCACAGCCATCACCGAGGCGATGACTGCAGGAATCGCACCCTTTGAGACCCCACCCCGCGTGATCGGCGGCCGCTACGGGCTCTCCTCGAAAGAATTCACCCCGGCGATGATCAAAGGGATCTTCGACGAGATGGCGAAGGAGGAACCGAAGAGTCACTTTACTGTCGGCATCATTGATGACGTCACCAACAGCAGTATCGACTGGGATCCATCCTTCTCCACTGAGCCCGACGAGGTGTTCCGTGGTCTCTTCTTCGGGCTGGGTGCCGATGGAACCGTCGGAGCCAACAAGAACTCGATCAAGATCATCGGCGAGGAAACGGAAAACTTCGCGCAGGGCTATTTCGTCTACGACTCTCGCAAGGCGGGGTCGACAACCGTCAGCCACCTGAGGTTCGGCAAGTCACCCATCCATTCCACATACCTGATCAACAGGGCCAACTTCATCGCAATCCACCAGGAGCAGTTCCTGGAGAAGTTCGAGCCGCTGGAGAGGGCTGAGCTGGGTGCTACCCTGTTGCTGAACACAACCACAACGCCCGGTGAGGTATGGGACTCTCTGCCGCGCACCACGCAGGAGCAGATCATAGAAAAGGATATCCAGCTCTGGGCGATCGATGCCTACAAGGTAGCCCACGAGGCAGACCTCGGCGCGCGTATCAACACAATCATGCAGACCTGCTTCTTCGCCATCTCCGGCATTCTCCCGCGAGACGAAGCCATAGCGAAGATCAAGGAGGCTATCAAGAAGACATACGGTCTCAAAGGTGATGCTGTGGTCGAGCAAAACTACAGGGCGGTCGACCATACCCTCGATAACCTGCACCAGATCGAGGTGGGCGATCAGGTCACTTCCGCGCTGGAAAGGAACCCGACCGTACCTGAGGACGCACCCGAGTTCGTCAGGTACGTGACCGCGTCAATCCTGCGCGGTGAAGGGGACCTGCTCCCTGTAAGCGCAATGCCCATTGACGGAGCCTACCCTCTCTCCACGACCCAGTGGGAGAAGCGGAACATCGCACTGGAAGTGCCCGTCTGGGATACCGATGTCTGCATCCAGTGCAACAAGTGCATTATGGTGTGCCCCCATGCAACTATCCGCGCCAAGGTCTACGACCCCGAGCTGCTCGCCGGTGCACCCGACACTTTTAAGTCGACCCCCGTCAAGGGACGCGGTTTCCCCGAGGGCTGGGTGTATTCGCTCCAGGTGGCCGTCGAGGACTGCACGGGCTGTGGCGTCTGCGTCGATATCTGCCCGGCTAAGAACAAATCGGAAACCAGCCTGAAGGCGATCAACATGGCCTCGCAGGCCCCGCTACGAGAAGCGGAGCGGGAGAACTGGGACTTCTTTACAGGGTTGCCTGAATACGACAGAACGGCCCTGAAGGTGAACCTGGTAAAGGAGAGTCAGCTCCTGGAGCCCCTCTTCGAGTTCTCGGGGGCGTGTGCGGGATGTGGAGAGACACCCTATGTGAAACTGCTCAGCCAGCTCTTCGGCGACAGGGCGATGATAGGCAACGCGACAGGCTGCTCCAGCATCTACTGCGGCAACCTGCCTACGACACCCTTTAAGACCAATGCTGAAGGCCGCGGGCCGGCCTGGTCGAACAGCCTGTTCGAGGACAACGCCGAATTCGGGTTCGGCATGCGGCTCGCCACCGACAAGCTGAGCGAGTACGCCGTCGAACTGGTTGCCGAACTCGCTCCTCAGATCGGTGAAGAACTCGTCGAAGAACTGCTTGGCGCCGACCAGACCGATGAGAAGGGCATCCAGGAACAGCGTGACCGGGTCGGGGCGCTGAAAGAGAAACTGGAAGGCCTTGATTCTCCCCGGGCGCGGGAGCTGCTGACGGTGGCAGACTACCTGTTGAAGAGGAGTATCTGGTCGGTTGGAGGCGACGGCTGGGCCTACGACATCGGTTTCGGAGGGCTCGACCACGTCCTGGCATCCGGCAGGGACATCAACATACTGGTACTCGACACCGAGGTCTACTCCAACACTGGTGGACAGATGTCCAAGGCGACCCCCCGCGGCGCTGTTGCCAAGTTCGCGGCGGCGGGGAAAGGGCAGCCGAAGAAGGATCTGGGCCTGATAGCGATGACCTACGGCAACATCTACGTCGCCCAGGTGGCGATGGGCGCCAATGACACACAGACCCTGAAGGCCTTCCTTGAAGCCAACGCCTACCCGGGACCCTCGCTTATCATCGCCTACTGCCACTGCATCGCACACGGTGTCGATATGCGTACAGGTATGTCCCATCAGAAGGATGCGGTGGACTCAGGTTACTGGCCGCTATACCGCTATAACCCGCTGCTGGCCGATGAGGGGAAGAACCCGCTGACCCTCGATTCGAAGCCGCCCTCGATACCGATAGAGGACTATGTCTATAAGGAAACCCGCTACAAGATGCTGACCAAGAGCAAGCCGGAGCGGGCCGCAATGCTCCTAGAAGCCGCCAGGGCCGATGTGGAACGCCGCTGGAAGACCTACCAGCAGATGGCGGCCGCCCCGGATGCAGGAGATGCAGAGAGCGGAGAATCCGACTGAAAGGAACGCCCGTCAAGGAGGTCATAAATGGATCTGAGAACCAGCTACATGGGGCTCGATCTGAAGAATCCCCTTGTACCCGCCTCCTCACCGCTTACAGGTGAGGAGGGTACGTGCAAGGAGCTCGAGGATGCCGGTGCTTCTGCGATCGTACTACCCTCCCTGTTCGAGGAACAGATCATAAAAGATAGTCAGGAGCTTTCCCATTACATGGTCTACGGTACCGAGTCGTTCGCCGAAGCCACGACCTACCTGCCCGAAATGGAATACGGCTACCTAGGCCCGGAGTCCTACCTGGAGCTTATCAGGAAGCTGAAGGAATCTCTGGAGATCCCGGTCATCGCCAGCCTAAACGGAGTAACCACCGGCGGGTGGATCGATTATGCGAGGCTGATAGAAGATGCAGGGGCGGACGGGATCGAGCTGAACGTCTACTTCGTTGCGACCGATCTGGATATCTCATCGGCAGCGGTTGAGGAAATGTATCTCAGTATCCTCTCCGAGACCAAAATGACCGTGAAGATCCCCGTCGCGATGAAACTGAGCCCCTACTTCACCAGTGTGGCCAACATGGTGTACAGACTGGACGAAGCAGGGGCCGATGCGATCATACTCTTCAACCGCTTCTACCAGCCGACGATCGACCTGGATAAACTGGAGGTCAGACCCGACCTGGCTCTGAGTACTCCCTTCGAAAGCCGGCTGCCGCTCAGATGGATCGGCATACTCTACGGAAGGATCAAGGCGAGCCTGGGAGCCACCAAGGGCATCCACTCACACTTCGAGGTTCTGAAGGTACTGATGGCGGGCGCGGATGTCGCCATGCCGGCGTCGGCGCTACTTCAGAACGGTATACCTCACCTGGGTGCTATGCTTACAGGCATGCAGGAGTGGATGGAAGAGAAGGAGTACGACTCGGTCACGCAGATGAAGGGCAGCATGAGCCAGCGTTCAGTGCCAGATCCGGCGGCCTTCGAACGCGCCAACTACCTGAAGACCCTCCACTCGTGGAAATTGTAACTGCAGTTGTTTCAACGAGTGCATCGCTCCGTAATTGCGGAACGGTGTA
>JAGLTZ010000291.1 GCA_023135015.1 Candidatus Latescibacterota bacterium | reverse complement strand
AATTTCGGGTTAAGAAAAAATTCGATAACTTTTTCCGAATATACCTTGCGGGCTTCCTCCATAATAGAGTTCTGGATTTCATCCATTACCTTATCGAAGTCAGTTGACATCTATTTGGTGATCCCCTCTATGAATCCCTTCTGCAGGTTCCGATATCTTTCTGCATTGGCTGCCATAAAGCTCCTTCTCCCTGAACATAAACTAAACTGGAATCTCATAAAAAAAAGGTCGATATAGGATCAGATTTCTATCGACATATGACTAATTATCTATAGTATATTATTCTTTAGAACTAAAACACTTAATACATGTGAGGAACTGCAGGCGATGCAATCAGAGGGAAGGGGAAGAAAAGCAGCAAAGGGTGGTCAGGGAAGAGGTGCAGGCACGGGAGGTAGAGGAGGCGGACGCCGCCGCAGACGCGTCATGCACTTCCTTCAACCCTGCCTGCTGACAATGCTTGAGCGTGGGGAAGCACACGGATACAACCTCTTAAACGGGTTGGATGAGTTCGGCTTCGACCCCGACCAGCTCGATCCCAGTCTGGTCTATCGCGCGCTCAGGGAAATGGAGGCAGACGGATTGGTTTCTTCTAAGTGGGGGGATGAGAGCCTTGGCCCCCAGAGGCGAGTGTACCGGATCACAGACGACGGTGAACTGGCAAGGGGTCTCTGGATCGAGGATCTGCGTCGGACCAGGGAGGAAATCGATCTCCTGTTATCTGCCGGCCAGAAGGACATAAAATCGCACAGTCCGGAACTTCCGGACGAACTTTAACTGGTTTCCATCCGGGAATGTCGGACGGGAACTGACCAGGAAAGAGGACCTATGCGTATTGCCATTCCGGCAGAAAGCAAGAACGGGTTGGACAGCCCTATCAGCTATCATTTTGGACGCTGCCCTGTTTTCATCGTGGTGGATGCGGAAGATGGAGAAGTGAAATCGGTAGAGGAAGTTGACAATCCCTATTACGGGAAACACGCGCCGGGTCAGGTGCCCGCTTTCATCCAGAGCCAGGGAGCTGATGTAATCCTGGTTGGAGGGATGGGGCACCGTGCCCTGGCCATGTTCGAGCAATACGGGATTGAAGCCGTCACTGGCGCAGGGGGCACTGTCCAGCAGGCGCTAACGGGGTTCCTGGAAGGCCAGCTGGAGGGGGTTGAACCGTGCGAGCAGAGCAGGCACCACAAACATCAACACGGGGACGAGTAGAATGAGAGTCGCCATTACAGCTGTATCTGCTGATCTGAACGCCAAAGTCGATCCGCGTTTCGGCAGGGCGGCCTGCTTTATAGTCACCGATGTGGAGAGTGAGGAGTGGGAGGCTCATCCAAATCCGGCTATCGAGGCCGGCGGCGGCGCAGGTGTGCTTGCGGCCCAGTTCATTGCCGACAAGGGAGCTGGGGTTGTTATCAGCGGCGATTTCGGTCCCAATGCGCACCAGATACTGGCGGCCGCAGGCATTGAGATGTTCGTGTTTCCGGCAGGTGAGGCTCTGACGGTGCCTGAAGTGCTGAACCGCTACCGGGATGGGCAACTTGAGGGGGTTGCCGGCCCCACCGGCCCGTCACGTCACGGTCAATAGAGGAATTGCGGGGGAGGGGGGTTCTTCAGGCGGTACTCCGTGATGATCTCCTCGATGGTGCTCATCCTGAAATCGTAGCGCCTTCTGAGCTGCCCGAGCCGTTCCCTGACTGCCCCGCGCTCGGATATTCCCAGCATCCTCAGAATATGCTCTTCGGGGACATCGTATCTCTGTGCGATCTCTCTGAGCGTCATATACCCCTGAATATCTAGCGTTCTGATATGACCTTCTTCTTCGACTTCTTCAGTAGCTGCTTGGGTTTCCCCCGGTTGAGAGGGAATCTCTGCCGCTTCGGCGGGTGCTGTTGCGGGCTGGCCGGGAGCAGGTTCGGATGCAGCAACGGGAGGAGGTTGCTCTTGTGATATTTGACGCCTGGGCGATAACGCTGCCCGGCCTTCGGAGGCGAATCTCCTCTGGGGTTCTGCCTCCAACAGCTCTGGTTTCACAAAGAGGGGGAATCCTGCCAGTATGATCGACACGAAAAGGAAGCTGTATAAGAGTACCTTTCTGGCCGGTCTGGAGGGAACCAGCTTCTTGAAGAACTGAACGATCATTTTCCAGTGGAGATATATGTGGAGCGCGAGCAGCCCTATGAGAACCAGCGATATTATGAAGTGGATCTTCGCCCACTGGTGCCTGTCGAGACCGAGGAAATACAGGTCTATCTTAGATCCGTATTTGACCATGGCATCTCTACCCGCTATCAGCACGTATTTCATCAGCAGGCCGATACCTGCCAAGGCCATCATGCTGATAAAGAGCGCCGCATTGATGAAATATGACAGCTTCCAATTTTTCATGATTCTAGTTCCCTGTAACAAATCTGATAGGAAAGGCACCTGGCAGGGTGCGCGTGTCCCTCTGTATAATAAGATACACCACAGAGGGATTCACACATGCGGGAAATACGATCATCTCTTTACTAATGCTTGCCTGAGGAACACCTGATGCGCATCGCTGTGGCCAGCGGCAAGGGGGGCACCGGTAAGACCACCATCGCTACAAGTCTGGCTCTCAGTATAGCTGGTGGGGATCAGGCGGATGATAGTGAGGTCGCCGGGCCGATATCCCGTCTCCTCTTCCTCGACTGCGACGTGGAAGCACCCAACGCCCACCTTTTCCTCAACCCTCATTTTCGGGAACGGGTTGAAGTAGGCCTTCTCGTCCCGGAGGTTGACGAGAGCCTGTGTACGTACTGCAGGCGCTGTGCCGAGGTATGCGAGTACAACGCCATCGCCGTTGCGGAGGAATGTGTGCTCATTTTCCCCGAGCTCTGTCACGGTTGCGGCAGTTGCACGCTGAATTGCCCGGAGGGCGCTATAAGTGAAGTTCCGAGGGTCATGGGTGTACTGGAGGCCGGTCCCACACCGCACGGCTTTCAATTTGCACGGGGGCTTATGAACGTCGGCGAGGCGATGGCTGTGCCCATCATCCGGGCGCTGAAGAAGTGGGATATGGGCCTGGATGGCGAAAACACGCAAGTAGAGGAAGGATCTGTTTTTTGGGAGACGATCATCGTGGACGTGCCTCCCGGTACCACATGTCCGGTGGTGGAGGCGGTGAGGGGAGCCGATTTCGCACTCCTGGTGACAGAACCCACTCCCTTCGGCCTTCACGACCTTCGCCTGATGGTTGAAGTGGTTTCAGAGTTGGGAATCCCTGCCGGGGTGGTCATCAATCGCGACGGGACAGGCTATGAGGAGATGGAGCGGTTCTGTAAGGAGGCGGATCTGCCGGTGATGTTACGCATCCCTCTCGAACAGCGGATAGCAGAAGGAACAGCCCGCCGTAAACCACTCATATTTATCTGTCCGGAATATGAAAAATACCTGCGGGAGATGTATGAGCGCATAATAGAGATCGTGAAGGGGGCCGTCCGGTGAAGGAGCTTGTTGTTCTAAGCGGCAAGGGCGGCACGGGGAAAACCAGTGTGACGGCATCATTCGCGCATCTGGCTGCTGAAGGAAGCCGGCCGATCAGGGCTGTTCTCGTCGATGCCGATGTGGATGCCAGCAACCTCGAGCTGGTACTTCAACCGGAAGTATTGAAAGAACAGGATTTCCCGGGTGGGAAAGTGGCCGTCATCGACCCGGCTCTGTGCTCCGGGTCTCTCATCTGCGTCGAGGTCTGTCGCTTCGATGCCATCATCCAGGACCCCGATCACTCCGATCTGATGCTGGTTGATCCCATAGCATGTGAAGGATGTGCTTCCTGTGTCTATCAATGTCCCACGGAAGCCATACGCATGGAACAGGAGATCGCCGGACGACTCTTCTACTCCGAGAGCCGCTACGGTCCTCTCTTCCATGCTTCACTATGGCCGGCGCAGGAGAACTCGGGCAAGCTTGTAATGGCGGTCAGGAAGATGGCCCGTGACCATGTGGAAGGGGATGGCTACGAGGTGATCCTCGTGGACGGCCCTCCCGGAATCGGCTGCCCCGTAATCAGCTCAATGACAGGAACCGACCTAACTCTAATGGTCACCGAGCCGGGCGCGGCCGGCATACACGACTTGAAACGCATACTTGATACGGCGGAGCACTTCGGGATTCCGGCAGTGGTCTGCATCAATAAGGCTGATATCTATCCCGAGGGAACAGACGAGATCGAAGCATACTGCCGCGAGCACGATATACCGGCAATTGGGAAGATCCCTTTCGATACTTCGGTCACAGAGGCAATGGTCGAAGGAATGCCGGTGACCGCCTGGGGAGATGGACCGGCAGCACAGGAAATACGACACATCTGGGAGCAGCTCATCACACGACTTTAGCAAGTCTATCTGAATCGGTTGGATCGAGGCACCGTTGTTGTCGGGCGATAGCGGCTGGCGGAGGCGACCGCTTGACACCTGTAGAGCGTTAGCATAGAGTCATGGTTGTAAACGACCGTATGAAGGCAAGCTATCTGTAATTTTCCTCTGCATTCTGCAGTCAGTTATGCCATTAAACTCATCCGGGGACTATTTCCAGGCTCGGGGGAAAGGAAACATAGATGTCAAATGAACAATGGCAGGGGGGGGTTGAGGGGGTCAAGGATACCCTTGAGCTGGCTGAACAATGGTTACGTAGGTTCAATCCTCGCTCTGTCGGTCCGATCATAGCTGTTCTTGCTCTTCTCATCCTTCTCGTGACAAGCTGGTACACAGTCCAGCCTGAAGAAACAGCAGTCGTCCAGCGCTTTGGCCGAGTCGTCCGAACAGCAGGACCGGGTCTCCACTTCAAGATCCCTCTTGGTGTTGAAAAGATTCGTCGTGCTCCTACAGCCCGAGTGCTCAAGGAGGAGTTCGGTTTCCGAACCGTAGTTGCCGGCAGGCGTACGCAGTACCAGCGCGGTGCATTCCTCGCCGAGTCTCTCATGCTGACCGGGGATCTCAACGTCATAGATGTCCAGTGGATTGTCCAGTACCGCATCGAGGATCCGGTCAGCTACTTCTTCAAAGTCCGGGAACCTGTAGACACCATCAGGGACGTTTCAGAGTCGACTATGCGCCGTGTAGTCGGCGACCGGTTGGGGAGTGATGTGCTGACGGTGGGCCGGGTCGGTATTGCCAGCAAGGTGGCGGAGGAGATGCAGAGGATACTTTCTGAATACGAGACCGGTATCCGCATTGTCACTGTAGAGCTCCAGGACGT
>JAGLTZ010000290.1 GCA_023135015.1 Candidatus Latescibacterota bacterium | reverse complement strand
GAGATAGCAGCGTGGCGGGAGGAACCGGGTGGCCATGAATCAGCTGCTATAACTCGCCAGGTAGATGCTATGGACAGGGCTGTCGGGCGCATCAACGTCAGTAGACTGGACCACAGGACACATAACTTTGGAGATATGGGTACAACAGCCGAGGGATGGCACACCTCCCGTTTTCCAAGGGCGGATAGTAAAAAATTCGACAGCTGGGGCTGGAATCAGAGCATGGCTCTGGCAGTCGGACCCGGTCCCTGGTTCAGCCGGGCGCAAGTACACGAATCCACCGGTGATTACCAATCGCTCTCCCTTGCTGACTGGGAAGCTCAGGACGGTGCCCGCGGGACACAATTTTCTTCTGGCTGGCACATATGGGACTACCCTCGGTTCGCGCATAGTGATATGCCATTCACCTGGCCGCCTCAGGGCTGGCCCGCGCCGGAGGATATCACGGATGTCTGGCTGGGCACGGAGACCTGGAAAAAATGGGAGAGATGTGCAGATCAGGAGGCGTACTGCGAATTCGACGACTCTCATGCTGAACGCAACGTCTATTCATCTGTGCTGGATATATCAGTGAGAAAAAGGATTCTTGGTTTCACTGATTTCGATGCGGTCTTTTTCCAGTTCGAATTAACCAATAACAGCAGCTATGACTACTCGCCGGTGTTTGTAGGTGCGTTTGGAGATCTCGGTTCTCCAGTCTATCCGAGCTTTACAGGGTTCCCCCGTTACGATCCGGCCAGGCAAATGCATTATAACATCGGGGCCAATTACGATTCATCCCGTGGCCTGCACGAGGACGATGCTGGTGATATCTGCAGCTGGTTCGGATTCATGTGGCTGGAATCTCCAACCGGTTCGTTCAAAAGGGACCGGTTTGGTGACCTTGTGGACAATTCCGATAAAGTCAGATCCCGTCTGGCACTGACACACTTTGACGACCGGGTCGAAGAAGGTGATGAGATGCTATACTCGGCGCTGACCGCCGATGTTCAGTATCTAGATGTTGGCCGATCTATGAATATCTGGAAAACTGACTCCCTCATGAGAAATCCTGTCCTGATCCAGGATGAGGAGGACTGGATGGCTGTTTACGATCCTGCGAATGCAGATCATTATTTCTACTCAGCGTCCGGACCATTCACCTTCAGATCGGGTGAGTCGATCGACTTCGTTGCCTGTGTTGTTGCGGGTGAGACGGAATCGGCCATGAAGGAAGCCGCTGATGAAGCGCTGAGATACTACCAGGTAAAATATCGGGCACCCGGGCCTCCACCAGCCCCGATCCTTTCCTGTTCCGGAGTGCGGGCCGGACCCAATGGCCAGGGTTTCTTCTCCCATTCTCATAAGTATATGATCCACTATACAGATTCCGGGATGGTGAAACTCACCTGGGATGGCCAGGCCTCGGAAACAACTCCGGACAGAAATACCCACGCTCTCGATTTTGAAGGGTACAGGCTGTACAAGTCGACCGATCGCGGATTGACCTGGGGTTCAAAGGTAATCGACAGCCGGGGTCGCTGGAGAGGGTACGTACCTGTTTCACAGTTCGACCTGATCAACTCGATAGAAGGCGAGGATCCGGTGAGTGGAGCCTGGTTGGGGGAGAACAGCGGTCTGGTCCACGAATGGACCGACTACGACATACTGGATGGATTCGAATACTGGTATATGATAACCGCCTACGATTTCGCACCGCCCGATTCATCGTACGAATCTCCCCTGGGAGGGGATCCCGATTCGAACAGCAACATCATTGCAGCAATACCGACTTCAAAACCGGCCGGCTGGGTCGAACCCGGTCTCGTCTCCGGTAGCAACGCAGG
>JAGLTZ010000029.1 GCA_023135015.1 Candidatus Latescibacterota bacterium | reverse complement strand
TGCCCTGTCACGCAACAACCGTGGCATTCGAGCAGCACCGTATCCCGACCGGCTGCGTTGCGTCTCCTCGCCATAGCCACCGCTATGCCTCGTCGCCACGCCTTGCCGGTCAAGCACGGCGTCACTCTCGGTGCCGACATTTGCTACGTGACATGACACTAGCATCACCGTTGCTCAGCAGTGATGGCGGCTGCCTCGGAGATGGGGCTTATTGTATCGAGCCGGCACAAAACCCTCAATGTTTACAATGAGTTCGAGGTATAGTAAGTGACCATCCGGCATCCGTTCTTTGGATCGCGAGTCCGGCAAATGCCGGCGAGCAATCTCCGGATGGTTTCCAGGTCGATGATTTACAACCCTGGCAATTGAGGATAGCCATGCGAATCTCCACGCGCGTTCAGATACAATTTTCAATCCTGCTTGCAATCCTGGTCCTGGCCGACCCCCCACCGGGTCTGAGCCAGCCTGCAGTGCAGGGCCCGGCCGGTCTGCAAACCGCTGCTGAAGCATCGGGCTTCAGCGAGTACACCAGCTATTCCGAGATGATGGACTACCTGCAGGCGGTACAGGCTTCATCCACAGAGATGCGGCTGGCGATCTACGGTACATCGTACGAAGGACGCGAGCTGCCCATTGCCATCTTCAGCCGACCCAGCATTCGGAGGCCCTGGGAGGCCCTTGTTTCGGGTAAGCCGATCGTGCTCCTGGCGGCGAATGTCCACGGCGGCGAACGGACACTCCGGGAATCCGCACTGATTCTGATAAGGGAATTCGCCACCCCCGGAACCGGGATGAACCGTCTCCTGGATGATCTGGTGGTTCTGGTCGTGCCTTCGATCAATCCGGACGGGCTGATGGCGTCACCCCGCGCTACCCGGGGAAATACATGGGGGATAGACCTGAACCGCGACTATGTCAAGCTGGAGCAGCGGGCGCTCTTCTGCTATGTGACTAATGTTGTCAATACCTGGCATCCTCACGTTGTGGTTGATGGGCACAATGGAGGCTCCTACCCCTATAACATCTGCTACCTGGGGCCTACCCATGCATCTGCCGATCCTGAGATAATCCGGCTCTGCGACCACGAGATATTCCCCCTGATCAACACGATGATGGAGGCCGAGGGATTCAGGGCTTTCTACTACAGCGGGGGCAACGAGACGCAGTGGAGGGTTGGCGGATCCGATCCAAGGATCTGCAGGAACTACATGGGCTTCCGCAACACTGTCGGGATACTCTTTGAGTCGCCGGGCCGCCAGGAAAGGGATATCGGGATCAGGAGCGGTATGGTTGCCTACAAGGCGGTTGTGCATTACACGCACCAGAACCCGGACAGGGTCATGGAGACTGTGAGCAGGGCCAGGTGGAAGACGATAGAGATGGGCGACAGCGCCGAAGGCGATGTGACTGTGGAACAGGTCTACGGCCCCGAAGATTTCTCAGTGACGTATCAGACTACTGTGGGGCCGAGGGAGAGCCGGGAACTGATAACCGTAACCAGCGACAGCCTGATGAAGAAGCCGGTTCCTACCATGAAGCGGAAGCGGCCCTATGCATATCTGCTGCCACGGCAGGCGATTGCTGCCGTCGCTCTGCTGGAGCGCCACGGGATAGCGGTTGAGGTGCTTCAGGATACGCTAACCGTTGAAGTGGAGGCGTACAGTCTGGACTCGGTCGAATACCTGCGCGAGTACGACCATAACGCGGCCGTCAGGACGAGGATCGGTGAGGTGGTGACTCTGGCCCGCCGCTTCCCGAGAGGGACGTATGTGATCCCGACAGGCCAGGCGATGGGTCGGCTCGTAAGCCACATGCTGGAACCCGAGACCAATGACAACGTGATTCGCTGGA
>JAGLTZ010000289.1 GCA_023135015.1 Candidatus Latescibacterota bacterium | reverse complement strand
GAGCAACTGCCCGGGAAGCCTCTCAAACAACCTCTGCCCGTGATCGACAAGAAAGAAGTACTCCAGAGGCAGAAGGAGTACCGAAAGCTCTCCCCGTCTGAGAGGAAGAAGCTGCTTCCGGAGGAACGGGTACGCGATTTCCGCGAGGTGGAGCTGCCGTTGACCGAAGACGAGGCCCGTTACAGTGCCGGCAGGTGCCTTGACTGCGGTGGTTGCTCGGAGTGCGGCCAGTGCGTCATCGCATGCCCAGCCGATGCTATCGACATGAGCGTGCGTGACGAGAAACAGAAGCTGGAAGTGGGATCGGTAGTGATCTCGACCGGCTTCGAGCTTTTCGATCCAAGTCGCAAGGTACAATATGGGTACGGCCGCTTACCGAATGTAATTACTGCCATGCAGATGGACCGACTCCTCTCACCAACACGGCCGTACAACACTGTCCTCAGGCCGTCGGACGGGAAAATCCCCGATAACATCGCCTACGTTCTCTGCACGGGCTCACGCGACTGCCAGGTGGGCAACGAGCTCTGCTCGCGGGTATGCTGCATGTACTCCATAAAGCAAGCCCAGCTTATTATGGGAACTCTACCCTTGGCGGACGTGACCATCTACTACATTGATATACGTGCTTTCGGCAAGGAATTCGAGGAGTTTTATCAGCAGGCCAAGGCTATGGGTATCAACTTCGTCAAGGGCAAGGTGGCCAGGGTGGACCCGGCCGATAATGGAAATCTAATACTCCACCATGAAAACATCGACGGCGATGGAAAGGTGGCCCGGGTAGAACACGATCTGGTGGTCCTCTCCGTGGGAATGCTGCCTAATCAAGAAGCCCTGAGCCTCTTGTCCAGCGGCGAGCTCGAGGAAGACAACCATCACTACGTCAAAGAGGTAGACGAGGATCACAGCCCGGCTCGGACGAGCATCGAAGGAGTCTACGCGGCGGGATCATCTTCCGCGGTGATGGACATCCCCGACACCATCTTGCATTCCGGGGCAGCCGCAGCGCTGGCTGCCGCCCACGTCGAAAGGGTGAAGACATGAGTGAGAGGAGAATAGGCGTCTACATCTGCTACTGCGGCGGCAACATCTCCGACTACGTGGACTGTGAGCGCGTCCGGGATGCAATCGAGAACGAAGAGGGCGTGGTGGTAGCCAAGACCACCATGTTCGCATGCTCAGATGCAGCCCAGCAGGAAATAATAGACGATATCCGAGAGCAGAAGCTGGATGGTTTGGTAGTGGCCTCGTGCTCACCGACGCTTCACTTGTTCACCTTCCGCGGCGTGGCCGTGCGGGCGGGACTGAACCCGTACTTGTACATTCAGGTCAACCTGAGGGAGCAGTGCTCCTGGGCCCACACCGATCTCCCCAAGCTGGCCACGGAGAAGGCAATTCATATGGTCAAGGCTGGCATTGCCAAAGTGCTTTTAACCCAGTCTCTGGAGAGGACCAGGATCGATACAGTTCCCAGAGCGCTGGTAGTCGGGGCGGGGATATCAGGGCTGCGAACTGCCTTGGCGCTTTCTGACCTGGGTATAAGTGCCTTCGTA